>NZ_QSHC01000010.1:0-88627 GCF_003467545.1 Collinsella sp. AM38-1BH
AGAGCAAGGCGGGGCCGAGGCCGCCTCGATCAATTTGCGAAAGAATCTTGACGGTACCAAACTGATTTGGCTTGCGTTGGACAACATATCGTTCATTTGACGTGCTCAAGGTGGTTGTTTTGGGATGTTGTTCACGTTGCTGCTGGTTATTGGGGTGCTGACGATAATTAGAAGCGTTCCTAAAGTCCAAAAGGGGCAGCGAGCTGCACTGGTAATTGCGTTTGTCTAACAAACTATGTACAGACATGGGAAATAAATTGTGCAACTTTTTGTTGGTGTGGAAGTGGTTTGTGGCGCGAGGTATTTTGGCATGAAAAAAGGCCTTCGGAATTTCGAAGGCCTTTGCATTCACGATGGTGGAGACGAGGGGGATCGAACCCCTGACCTCTTGACTGCCAGTCAAGCGCTCTCCCAGCTGAGCTACGCCCCCGTGACGAGGACATACTATAAGGGAAGTTGGCGTGGGTTGCAAGGACTTTTTTGGGTCAGACTCTAAATGTCTCTTGATATAGGTAAGCGATGGCGGCGCCGGTGTGGACTTGGATCGTGGCTGTTGACCTGACGACGTTGCTGATGCCCGTGTCGGCCAATAGGCCCAAGGGGCTATGATCTAGTTCCCACTCCAAGCCATGTTCGCTTACCTCGGTGTTGGGGGCAATGGCGATGATGGAGAACGTCTTGCCCTCGGCACCTTCGATGGTCCACGTTTCGCCTGCGCGAAGGATGCGGGCGACCACCTTGTCCTCGGCGATCCAGACGGGGGCATCTACGTATCCCGCGAGCAGGCCCAGTACGGACAGTGCCATGTCGGAACGGCCGCCGGTGGCGCAGGTCGCAACCACTTCGGCACCCGGCCAGCGGCGGCGGACGGAATCGAGCGCCAGCGCCAGATCGGTATAGTCCTTGTAGGGATCGTGACGCTCTACCTCAAAAGCTTCGGCGGCATCGACTAGCGCGCGACCCGCATCGCTTACCGTGTCGGCATCCCCCACATATACGTCGCAGTCCAGTCCAGCGCCCAGCAGAGCGTCGAGTCCGCGGTCCACGGCGACAATGTGATCGCACTCCCCTGCTAGCCTATGCAACAGATCCGCGCTCGCCACCACGGGCGAGCCGCAGACCACTAATACCTTGCAAACCACAGCCCTCGCCTATCCCTCAAACGAAAGCACACGGGCCAGATCCAGGTCTTCATAGCTGTCGATAAAGATATCGCAGTTGTCGCGAACCTCGTCGCGCTCCATACGGCCATGCGGGTCATAGATGCCTACACGCTTAAAGCCGGCGGCGCCAGAACTCTTTAGGCCAAAGACGGCGTCCTCAAACACCCATGTGCCCTCAAACTTGTGCCCATGGCGCTCCTCAAGGCGGCGCAGCGCAAGCTCGTATACGTCGGGGAACTGCTTGGAGCGTCCCGCCTCACCCGTGGTGGTCACAAACTCCATGTAGGCATCGAGCCCGGCACCAGCGAGCGCAGACTGCACCAGCTCGGCCGGCGTGGACGTGGCAACGGACATGGCAATGCCGGCCGTCTTCGCCTGCTCCAAAAATGCCAAGAGCCCCTCGCGCGGTGGCACCTTGGAGTAGCCATCGATCAGGATGTCGCTCAGCTCGCGATACAGCTCCTCGCCATTCGCGCCAATGCCCCACGTGTCATGGTAGGCCTGGCACTCGTCCTCCAACGACAGGTGCTCAAATTGGGCAAAGTCATCCACGGTCACGTCAATCCCGTGGCGGCGCAATAACTCGGGCTGTGCATAGGCCCAAACGGGGGTGCTATTAACCAGTGTGCCGTCGCAATCGAAAATAAAAGCGACATTGGGAGCAGCGGTCTGGGACATAAACGAACCTTTCGATGTCAAATGGTAAACATCCTGCTAAAAACGTTTTACCAAACGTTAGTCTACTAGTCTAGAAACTCTATTTGGTAAAACTGTCAAGAGTTTTACCATCGCAATTCTGCCAGTGGTATAAACATGGCGCTCGCCGATTAAACGCCGCCGCAAATCCACTTTTCTCCATAAAAGTAACGAACAGGTGTTATCGTATTTCGTGCCGAAAGTTCCACCGAGCACGCGAGGTGGAACGAATCATAGAACTATCGCCGTCCCCTCGATTCGTGCAGCCTTGGACCTTTCGCATCTAGTCACCAAGGCAACACGCTGCCGCGTCATGATGGGATCAAACGTGAGCGATACAAAGCTAAAGTCAGCAACCAAAAAGCCTGCTACCCGTAAAGCCGCCCCGCACGCACCGGAGCTCTCTAAGGACGATGTCTACCTGTTTGGCATTGGCATGTGGGAGCGCAGCTGGGAAAAGATGGGCGCGCACCCCGACACACAGAACCGTACGCGCGGTTGGCGCTTTTGCGTTTGGGCGCCCGACGTAAAGAGCGTCCATGTCATTGGCGAATTTAACGACTGGAATGAGGAAGCCAACCCGCTGGCGCCCGTGCATACGAGCGCTATCTGGGAAGGCTTTATTCCTGGCGCCGAGCAAGGCCAGCTCTATAAATACCTTATCGAGACCAATGAGGGTGAGAAGCTCTACAAAGCCGATCCGTATGCCTTTAAGGCCGAGTGCCCTCCGGGAACGGCGAGCGTGCTGTGGACCCTCGATGGCTACAAGTGGAACGACGCCGCATGGCTCAAGCGCCGCGCCAGTCATAACCACATGTCACAGCCGCTCAACATCTACGAGGTGCATATTGGCTCGTGGAAGCGCCACGGCGACGCGCCACAGGGCGATCCGGACGAGTACGGCAACTATCCTGGCCCCATGGATCCCTTCCCCGCGCAGCGCGGCGAGTTCTATACCTACGACGATCTGTCGGTGGAGCTCGTGGACTACGTGCGCGACATGGGCTATACGCATATCGAGGTCATGCCGCTCATGGAGCATCCCTTCGATGGCTCCTGGGGCTACCAGACGACTGGCTACTATGCCGCCACGTCGCGTTATGGCAACCCGCAGCAACTCATGCATTTTATCGATGCATGCCACGAGGCGGGCATTGGCGTGATCATGGACTGGGTGCCCGGCGGTTTTTGTGCCGACGCCCACGGCCTTGCCACCTTTAACGGCCACATGCTGTTTGAGCACGAGATTCACCCTAACTGGGGCACGCACAAGTTCGACTTCGCCCGTGGCGAGGTCCGCTCCTTCCTGGTCTCCAACGTGCTGTACTGGCTCGAGAACTTCCACGTGGACGGCATTCGCATGGACGGCGTGTCCAGCATGCTGTACCTCAACTTTGGCATCGATGATCCCGGCCAAAAGAAGTTCAACAAGTACGGTACCGAGGAGGACCTGGACGCCAGCGCGTTTATCCGTCAGGTCAACTGCGCCGTGGAGGCCCACTTCCCTGACGTGATGATGATGGCTGAGGAGTCCACCGCGTGGCCGCTCGTGACCTACCCGCCGCAGGACGGCGGCCTGGGCTTCCACTACAAGTGGGACATGGGCTGGATGAACGACACCCTGCACTACATGCAGACCGATTTTCCGTGGCGCCCCGGCAACCACGGGCTGCTCACGTTCTCCATCATGTACGCCTTTACCGAGAACTTTATTTGCCCGCTGAGCCACGACGAGGTCGTGCACGGCAAGTGCTCGCTGATCGGGCGCATGCCGGGCGACTGGTGGCGCCAGTTTGCCGGCCTACGCACGCTGGCTTTCTATCAAATGACACACCCCGGTGCCAAGCTCAACTTTATGGGCAACGAGATCGGCCAGTTTATTGAATGGCGCTACTACGAGTCTATCCAGTGGTTCCTGACCGAGGAGTACGAGACCCACCGTCATCATCAGGCGTTTATCAAGGCGCTCAACCACCTGTATACCGACGAGCCCGCCCTGTACGAGCGTGGCTACACCGACGACGGCTTTACCTGGATCGACGCGGACAACTCCAAGCAGTCCATCGTGAGCTTTGTGCGTCAGGGCGAGGACGTCGACGACGACCTGGTGATTCTGATCAACTTTGACCCGGCGAGCTACGAGAGCTTCCGCGTGGGCGTGCCGCGCGAGGGTGACTGGGAGGTCATCTTCGATTCTGACCGTCCTGAGTTTGGCGGCAGCGGCTATGCCGGCAAGGAGCCCTACACCTGCTCGAGCGAGCCCTATCCCTGGAACGGGCAGATGGACTCCATCGAGATTAAGGTACCCGGTCTGGCAGGTGTGGTGCTTAAGCGCCGCGGTCCCAGCAGCTATAAGCCGCCCGTGGTCGAGGAGCCCAAGGCTGCGCCCAAAAAGCGCATGTCTTCGGTGAAGCCCAAGCCTGCGGCTGCTAAGAAGGCTCCGGCTAAGGCCAAGGCTACGACGACCAAGGCCAAGGCCAAGGCTGCCGCAAAGCCCGCTGCTAAGGCCGCAGCCAAGAAACCGGCTGCCAAAAAGGCCGCTACCAAGGCCAAGTCTGCTTCTGTTAAGCCGTCTGCCAAGGATGCGTAACAAAACCGTTACAGCTGTAATTACCCGCCCCGACGAGGCGTAGGATACAAGTCATAGCCGTTCCGGGAGAAACATCCCCGGGGGAAAGGAACGTATGAATAAGATCTTCGACAACAAGCAGGAGTTTACCGAGCTCTATCGCGATGCCGTCATGAGCATCAGCGGTAAGAGCGTCGAGGCCGCCAGCGACCTCGACCGCTTTAACGCCCTGGCCAAGCTCGTGGCCGAGAAGGCGCGCACCGTTGCCACCAAGAGTGACGCCCGCGTCACCGCCGAGGGCAAAAAGCGCGTGTACTACTTCTCGATCGAGTTTTTGATCGGCCGCCTGCTCGACAACTACCTGCTCAACTTTGGCGTGCGCGACATGGTCGCCGAGGCGCTCGACGACATGGGCTTTGACCTGTCCGTCATCGAGAACCAGGAGCCCGATCCGGCCCTGGGCAACGGTGGCCTGGGTCGTCTGGCCGCGTGCTTCCTGGATTCCATGGCAGCCGAGGGCATTGCCGGCTACGGCAACGGCATGCGCTACCGCTACGGCCTGTTTAAGCAGGAGATTGTCAACGGCAGCCAGGTCGAGGCCACCGACGAGTGGCTCACCCACGGCTATCCCTGGGAGGTCCGTCGTCAGGACAAGGCCGTGACCATCAAGTTTGGTGGCCATGTTGAGGGCTTTGAGGAGAACGGCCGCACGTTCTACCGCACGGTGGACACGCAGGACATCCTGGCTGTCCCTTATGACATCCCCGTCGTGGGCTATGCCGGCGAGACCGTCAACAAGCTGCGCGTCTGGGCCGCCGAGCCGGTCGAAGAGCACTTTGACCTGGAGGCCTTCAACCGTGGCGACTATGCCCTGGCCGATGCCGAGCGCGCCGAGGCCGAGGCCATCAGCGCCATCCTCTACCCCAACGACGCCGGCGAGCACGGCCGTCTGCTGCGCCTGAAGCAGGAGTACCTGTTTGTCTCGGCCGGCATCTACAGCCTGCTCGACACCTTTGAGAAGGAGCACGGCGCGAACTGGGAGCTGTTGCCGCAGTTTGTAGCCATCCACACCAACGACACGCACCCGGCCATGTGCGGCCCCGAGCTTATGCGCATCCTCATCGACGAGAAGAAGCTCGAGTGGGACGACGCATGGAACATCGTGACGCAGGTCGTGAGCTACACCAACCACACCATCCTGCCCGAGGCTCTGGAGAAGTGGCCCATTGGCACGTTCTCCAAGCTCCTCCCCCGCGTGTACCAGATCATCGACGAGATCAGCCGTCGTTGGCACGAGTCGTTCGACACCACGCAGGAGGGCTGGCAGGAGCGCCTGCGCCAGACCGCCATCCTGTGGGACGGCGAGATTCGCATGGCCAACCTGTCCGTGATCTGCAGCCACAGCGTCAACGGCGTGGCCAAGATCCACTCCGACATCATCAAGAACATCGTGCTCAAGGACTTCTATGCCCTGACGCCCGAGAAGTTCAACAACAAGACCAACGGCATCTCGCACCGTCGCTTCTTTGCCGAGGCCAACCCCACCTATGCCAAGCTCGTGACCGATGCCATTGGCGATGGCTGGCTCAAGGACGCCTTTGAGCTGGAGAAACTAAAAGAGTTCCAGAACGACACCGAGTTCCTGAAGGCCGTGGGTGCCTCCAAGCGCACCAACAAGGAGCGTCTGGCCGCCTACGTTAAGGCCGAGACCGGTCTGGTCATTGACCCCAACACCGTCTTCGACGTTCAGGTAAAGCGCTTCCATGCCTACAAGCGCCAGCTCATGAACATCATGAAGGTGATGGACATCTACAACCGTCGCATCGCCGATCCCAACTTCCACGTGACGCCGACGACCTTCATCTTTAGCGGCAAGGCAGCCTCGAGCTACACCTTTGCCAAGGAGACCATCCGCCTCATTAACTCCGTGGCCGACGTCATCAACAATGATGCACGCGTCAACGAGGTCATGAAGGTCTGCTTTATCCCCAACTTCCGTGTGAGCAACGCCCAGCTCATCTACCCCGCCGCCGAGATCTCGGAACAGATCTCCACGGCCGGCAAGGAGGCCTCGGGCACGTCCAACATGAAGCTCATGATGAACGGCGCCATTACGCTGGGCACCCTCGACGGCGCCAACATCGAGATCGCCGACCTTGCCGGCCGCGAGAACGAGGCCATCTTTGGCCTGACCGCCCCCGAGGTCGAGCAGCTGTGGGCATCGAACAGCTACTTTGCTTGGGATACGCTCAACAACGATCGCGAGCGTCTGGGCCGCGTGATGGACGAGCTCAAGGACAACACCTTTGCGGGTCTTTCGGGCAACTTCGAGAGCATCTACAACGAGCTCATGAACAACAACGATCCCGACCTGGTCATGGCCGACTTCCGCAGCTACGTGGATGCGTGGGAAAAGCTCACCGGCAGCTACGGTGACCAGGAGACCTGGAACCGCAAGGCCCTGCTCAACACCGCCTCCTCCGGCTGGTTCTCGAGCGACCGCACCATTCGCGAGTACCGCGACGAGATCTGGCACGCGTAAAGGCGCGCGAGTCCCCTTTGCCGCACGGCATTACTCGACGGGCGCGACCGAGCGCCGCGCCCGTCGCTAATGGGTTTAGGAACATCGATGACAGAAGGAGAGATCGATGAGTAAGAAAGAATGCATCGCGATGCTCCTCGCGGGAGGACAGGGCAGCCGATTGGGGGCACTTACCCAAAAGATCGCCAAGCCGGCGGTTAGCTTTGGTGGTAAGTTTCGCATTATCGACTTCTCTCTGTCCAACTGCTCCAACTCGGGCATCGACACGGTGGGCGTTCTGACGCAGTATCGCCCCTACCTGCTGCATGCCTATGTGGGCTCTGGCGAGGCGTGGGATCTGGACAGCCGCGACGGTGGCGTGTCGATCCTGCCGCCGTACGAGACGCAGACCGGCGGCGCCTGGTATGCGGGCACGGCCGACGCCATTACGCAGAACCTCGACTACATCAAGACCAACGACCCCAAGTACGTCCTGATTCTTTCGGGCGATCACCTGTATCGCATGGATTACCGCAAGATGCTCAAGACGCACATTGAGAACAACGCCGACCTCACGGTGAGCGTTATGCCCGTGCCGTGGGAGGAGGCCAGCCGCTTTGGCATCCTGACCACCGACCCCGAGGACGGCCGCATCACCAAGTTTACCGAGAAGCCCGAGAAGCCCGATTCGAACCTCGCCTCCATGGGCATCTACATCTTCTCGGCCGACGTGCTGATCGAGGCGCTCGAGGAGGACGCTCTGGATCAGCGCTCGAGCCACGACTTTGGCAAGGACATCATCCCCAAGCTGCTCGGCGAGAACAAGCGCCTGTACAGCTACGAGTTCCACGGTTTTTGGAAGGACGTCGGCACCATCGCCAGCTTCCACGAGACCTCGATGGACCTGCTGGGTAACAACCCCGAGTTCGATCTGTTTGACAAGAACTTCCCCATCATGTCCAACATCACCACGCGTCCGCCGCACTACATTGGCCCGGACGGCCGCCTGGACGACTGCCTGGTCTCCAACGGCTGCAAGATCTACGGCACCGCTCGCCACTCGATCCTTTCGACCGATGTCATCATCGAGGAGCGCGCTGTGGTCGAGGACTCCGTGTTGCTGCCGGGTGCGCACGTTAAGAGCGGCGCGCACATCTGCCGCGCTATTTTGGGCGAGAACTCCACGGTCGAAGAGGGCGTGAAGCTCGGCTCTGTCGATACCACCAAGGATACGGCCGTCGTTGGAAATGACGTCGTTATCGGGAAGGGGGAATGATCCGATGATCAATCGCAAGGCCATCGGCTATATCACCGCTAACTACTCTTCGACCTACGGCAGCGTGCTGCTCAAGGACCGCCCCATCGCGTCCGTTCCGTTTTTGGGCCGCTACCGCCTGATCGACTTTCCGCTGTCCAACATGATGAATGCCGGCATTAAGACCGTCGGCGTCGTCATGCCGGGCAACTACCGCTCGCTGATCGACCACGTGGGTTCGGGCAAGGACTGGGGCCTGGATCGCAAGAAGGGCGGCCTGTTCATGGTGCCCGGCAACGCGTATGGCACCACCAAGGGCGGCATGCGCTTCCTGCTGCGCGACATCATCTCCAACAAGACGCTGTTCCAGCGCTCGGACAAGCCCTATGTTGTGATGATGGGCACCAACATCATCTTTAACATGGACCTCAACACCATCATCGAGGCGCACGAGAACTCCGGTGCCCAGATGACCGTTGTGTACTGCAAGGCCACGCGCAACGTTGATGACGAGACCAAGCTCGAGATTAACGAAAACGGCCGCCTGACGGGCGTGAGCGCCGGCGTCGTGTACGGCGACAACGCGTCTATGGACTGCTGCATCGTCAACCGCGAGACGCTGCTCGAGATTATCGACCACTACCAGGCCGCCGACTATCTGGACCTGCTCGAGGCACTCCAGGGCGACTTTGGCAACATCGACGTGTGCAGCTACGAGTACAAGGGCGAGGTCGTGGGCGTGTTTAGCGAGAAGTCGCTGTATCGCCGCAGCATGGACCTGCTCGACCAGACCGTGGCCGATCAGCTCTTCGATCCCGAGCGCCCGATCCTGACCAAGGCTCACGACGTGCCGCCTTCGCGTTATGCGACCGGCAGTCACGCCTGCAACTCGATCATCTCGGCCGGCTGCATCATCAAGGGCACCGTGCGCAATTCTATCCTGTCGCGCGGCGTCGTGGTCGAGGAAGGTGCGTCGGTCACCAACTCGATCATCAACCAGAGCTGCATCATCAAGAGCGGCGCCCGCGTCGAGAATGCCATTCTGGACAAGAACAACGTGGTTCCCACCAACACCGAGCTTCGCGGCACACCCGAGAACATCCTGGTGCTGGGCAAGGCTCCGTTAACTTCCGACACCACCATCGTACGTTAACGTTGGTACCGCAACATCGCTCGTAACATGTAGAATAGCCGCCCGGTTAGCGCCAGGCGGCTATTCTCGAATTGCAACATAGGAGACAAAATGGCACAAACCAGCAAAAAGATGCAGATCGTGTTTGCCTCGGCCGAGTGCGCACCGTTTGTTAAGACCGGTGGCCTGGGTGACGTGGCGGGCTCGCTGCCCGCGGCGCTTGTGCGCGCCGGCGCCGAAGTTATCGTGATGGTGCCCAAGTACGCCACCATCAAGGACGAATACAAGGCGCAGATGGAGCACTTCTCCGACTTTTACGTGAGCCTGGGCTGGCGCAACGAGTACTGCGGTCTCGAGAAGCTCGAGCACGACGGCGTCACCTATATGTTCATCGACAACGAACGCTACTTTGCGCGCGACTATCCGTACGGCTTCTTTGACGACGGCGAGCGTTTTGCGTTCTTCTCCAAGGCCATCACCGAGAGTCTGCAGCACCTGCCGGCCGGCTTTGAGTGCGACATCCTGCACTGCAACGACTGGCAGACGGCACTGGCGCCCGTGTTTTTGCGCGAGTTCTACCAGGGCTTGCCGCTGTACGACCGCGTCAAGACCGTGTTCTCGATCCACAACGTGGCGTTCCAGGGCCAGTTTAGCGACACCGTGATGGAGGACATCCTGGGTGTGGCGCATATTCCCGCCGCCGCCTCGCAGCTGCGTTGCGACGCCTGCAGCGTCAACTACATGCTGGGCGCGCTGCGCTATGCCGACGCCATCACCACGGTGAGCCCCACCTATGCGGCCGAGATCCAGACGCCCGAGTTTGGCGAGGGCCTGGACGGTGTGCTGCGCGAGCGCTCCTACGCGCTGCAGGGCATCCTGAATGGCATTGATGTGGCGGGCTTTGACCCGGCGACTGACAAGCGCATTGCCGCCAACTACACCGTGGAGGACCGCACCGGCAAGGCCGTGTGCAAGGCCAAGCTGCAGGAAGAGCTGGGGCTCGAGGTGCGCGACGACCGCCCGCTCATGGTGATGGTCACGCGCCTGACGCGCCAAAAGGGCATGGACCTGGTCATGTACGCGCTCGACCGCATTCTGGCCGGCGGCGTTCAGGTGGCCGTGCTGGGCACTGGTGACCGCGACTACGAGGACGGCCTGCGCTATTTCCAGGACAAGTACCGCGGCACCATGGCCGCGCGTATCGAGTTTGACCCGGCGCTGTCGCAGCGCATGTACGCCGCCGCCGACATGTTCCTGATGCCTTCGAAGTTTGAACCCTGCGGTCTGTCGCAGATCATCGCCATGCGCTACGGCACCCTGCCTATCGTGCGCGAGACCGGTGGCCTGAAGGACACCGTGCGGCCGTACAACGAGTTTACCGGCGAGGGCACGGGCTTCTCGTTTAGAAACTTTAACGGAGATGAGATGGGCGACGCGGTGTTCCGCGCGGCGCGCCTGTTCTGGGATAACCGCGACGCTTGGAACCAGCTGGTCACGCAGGCCATGAGCCAGGACTTTAGCTGGACGCGCTCGGCCGACAAGTATCTGGACCTGTACTTCTTTATGCATCCGGAGATTGAGAGGCCGGCGGCTGTTGTGGAGGCTGCGGCTGAGCCCGAGGTTGTGGCCGAGCCCGAGCCCAAGGCCGAGGTCAAGCCGGTTGAAGCTGAGCCCGCAAAGGCCGAGCCTGAGGTGAAGGCTGAGGTTGCTTCTGAGGCAGAGGCCGAGGTCAAGCCCGCTGCAAAGCCCGCAGCTAAGAAGACCACGACCCGTAAGACGACCGCCAAGAAGGCTACGACGACCAAGGCTGCTGCGTCTAAAACGACGGCTGCCAAGGGAACGACCACGCGCAAGCGCACGACCGCCGCTGCCAAGAAGGCCGCCGAGGCCGAGGCTGCTCCCGAGGTAAAGGCCGAGACTCCCGCCGTTGAGGCCAAACCGGCCGCCAAGGCTCCGGCTAAGACCGCTGCCAAGAAGACGATCACGACCGCCAAGAAGGCAACAGCTGCCAAGACCACCACGCGCAAGCGCAGCACGACGACGACCAAAAAGACCACGACTAAGGCCGCAGCTACCAAGGCAGAGGCTAAGCCCGCCGCCGTCAAAGAGGAGCCCAAGCCCGAGGTAAAGCCCGAGCCGGCACCGAAGGCCGCCGAGGTCAAGGCTAAGACCAAGGCTGCCCCGAAGGCAGAGGCTAAGCCCGAGCCTGCCAAGGAGACCCCGGTCTCCCCCGCCGCTCCGGCAGAGGAAAAGGCCCCGTCCAAGAAGACGTCCGTCCGCAAGGCCACGGCTGCCCGAAAGCGCCGCTAGCCCACAGACGATCCAAAACCTCATCAAACCCTAAGCAAGGGGCGCTCCAACCGGGCGCCCCTTCTCTGTAGAAAGTGGTAAAACGATTTTCTAGGACAACCGTTCGCCGATGATAAACGGATGTTGTTTATACACCCTGTGTACAACAGATATACTTACATCCTGTGCGTAAAGCCCATGGCCCGCAGGCCGTGATTCTATTGAACTGGACCGTACTATGAGATTGATACACAACAGCCGTCTGCCGCAGTTTCGCACTCCGTTTGGCGCTGTGACCACTGGAACTTCCGTTTCGCTGTCGGTAATTTTGGAGGATGCCGACCCCAACCAGGCAACGCTTACCCTGCGTACCTGGGTCGACGAGATCGGGGAAACTCTGTATCCCATGACGCACGAGGGCGACGGCATCTTTACCGCCGAGCTAGAGTGCACCGAGCCCTGTCTTATCTGGTACAGCTTTATATGCAATATCGAGGGCCAACCCGAGGTCCGCTTGGGCGCACCGCAGGGACGCACCGGCGGCGAGGGCGTAACCTACGACTACGCCGAAGTGCCGTCGTTCCAGATCACCGTCTACAAGCACCGCGAAGTTCGACCCAAGTGGTACGAGCGCGGTATGGTCTACCAGATCTTCCCCGATCGCTATGCCCGCGACGAGCACTGGCGCGAGCGCACGCTGGCCGAGGTCGAAAAGCCGCGTCGTGGCATTCAGCGCCGCATGGTCGAGGACTGGAACGAGCCGCCCGTATACGAGCGCTCCGAGGACGGCTCCATCAAGACCTGGGACTTTTACGGCGGATCGCTCAAGGGCATACAAGAAGACCTGCCTCGCATCGCCGAGCTGGGATTTACTGCCATCTACCTCAACCCCATTTTTGAAGCCGCGAGTAACCACCGCTACGACACCGCCGATTACACCAAGATCGATCCAATTCTGGGCACCGAGCAGGACTTTACTGAGCTGTGCGAGGCGGCCGAGAAGCTGGGCATTTCCATCATTCTCGACGGTGTGTTCAACCACACGGGCGACGATTCAATCTACTTCAACCGCTACGGCAACTACCCCGGCGCGGGCGCGTGGCAGAGCGAGGATTCGCCGTGGCGCGACGCGTTTTATTTCCACGAGGACGGCTCGTACGACTGCTGGTGGGGCGTCGGCAATATGCCCGCCATCAATGAGAGCTCCGAACTGGTACGCGAGCGGCTCCTGGGCAAGGACGGCGTGATCCGTAAATGGCTACGTGCCGGCGCTCATGGCTGGCGCCTAGACGTGGCCGACGAGCTTTCGGACGATTTCCTGACCGAGATCAAAAAGGCCGTGCTAGCTGAGAAGCCCGACGCGCTGTTGCTCGGCGAAGTCTGGGAAGACGCCTCCAACAAGATTAGCTACGGACATCTGCGCCGCTACCTGCAGGGCTCCGAGCTGGACTCTGCCATGGATTACCCCTTCCGCGACATGGTCATCGGCTTTTTGATGGGCTACAAGAATGCCTTCCAGGCAGCCGAGGATATCGAGACCCTGCGCGAGAATTATCCGCGCGAAGCCCTGTCCTGCGCGCTCAACCTGCTGTCGAGCCACGACCGCCCACGCATCATCTCGGTGCTCGGAGGCGGCCCTGACGAGTCGCAGCTACCCGAGTGCGAGCGCAGCAAGTGGCGCCTGGACGAAAACTCGATGGACCTGGCCAAGAGCCGTTTTTGGCTTGCAACGCTCATGCAGATGACGTTCCCCGGCGTGCCTTCGATTTACTATGGCGACGAGTACGGCCTTGAGGGCCTGACCGATCCGGGCAATCGCCGCACGCTGCCTTTAAAGGAAGACCTGCACGACTTCGATACACTCGCCATCCTTAAAAACGCCTCGGCCGTGCGCCGCGCCCTGCCATTTATGGTAGACGGCGAGATCAAGGCCTTCGCGCTCAACGACGAGGTACTAGCCTACACGCGCACCGGTAAAGACGGTGAGGCCGCAACGGTTATCATCAACCGCAGCCTGCGCAATTCGCACCGTGTGACAATTCCGGCGCTCGGCGAATGCGCAAGCGACGTGATCAGCGGCCACGAGTGCGAAATCCACAACGGTACCATCACACTCGATCTGTATCCGCTGGGGTCGTCGATCATCTATCACCACGCCGAGCAACGTCTACAAGAGCCGCTTTATCACGGCGCGGGTGTCGTGTGCCATATCACCTCGGTGCCCACCGACGATGGCAAGCCCGGTACGATCGGCGCTCCCACACGTCGCTTTATCGACCATCTGGCCGCAATGGGCATGCGCTACTGGCAGGTCCTGCCTGTCAACCCGACGGACTTCTTCCGATCCCCTTACGCCGGTCCCTCGGCCTTTGCGGGCAATATCGATCTGCTGCCCGAAAGCCACGAGGAGCTGGCCGCCGACTTTGTTACCTGGAAGGCTCGCGGCGGTGAGGATGCCGACCCGCTGTACACGGCGTTTAAACATCGCAACGCCGACTGGCTCGAGAAGTACTGCGTTTACATGGCCGTTAAGAAGTACTTTGAGGGCGAGTCGCGCCACGATTGGCCGGCAGATGTCGCGCGCTACAACGAGCATCTGATCGACGACAAGCGTTTCCACGACGAGGCCGAGCTGCAGGCGTACATGCAGTACCGCTTTGACCTGGCCTGGTGCGAGCTTATGAACTATGCGCACAAGAAGGGTATCGAGGTCATCGGCGACATTCCTATGTATGTCTCGGACGATTCGGCCGATGCGTGGAGCGAGCCCGAGAACTTCTGGCTGTCCGAAACCGGCAAGGCGATTGAGATTTCCGGTGCGCCGCCCGACAACTTTGCGCCCGAGGGCCAGGTGTGGGGCAACCCGACGTTCCGATGGGACCACATGAAGCAGAACGGCTATAGCTGGTGGATGGATCGCCTGCGTCGCGCGTTCTCGCTCTACGACCGCGTGCGTCTGGATCACTTCCTGGGATTCCACAGCTACTTTAGCATTCCTGCGGGCAAGGCCTGCGCCGACGGTCGCTGGCTGGCGGGACCGGGCAAAGACCTGTTCCAGACCGCCTACGACGAGCTGGGTCCGCTCAACTTTATCGCTGAGGACTTGGGCTATCTGACGCCTGGCGTTCGCGCCATGGCTTTGACCTGCGGCTTCCCCGGCATGGATGTGCTGGAGTTTAGCGACTACGACGTCCGTTGCGGCGTGCACCCCACGCCTGGTAAGATCCTGTACACCTCGACGCACGATACGTTGACGTTGGCCGGATGGTGCACGCGTTCCTTTGCGGGCGGCGATGGACCGAGCGGTGTTGAGGTGGCGGCCAAGCTGATGGGCGACGCGCTGGCAAGTGATGCTCCCCTCGTGATGATGCCGCTGCAGGATGTCCTGGGACTGGGCGACGATGCGCGCATGAACGTTCCGGGCGTGGCCACGGGCAACTGGACCTGGCAGGCTGAAGAGGCCGACGTTGCGGCCGCCGAGAGCAAAACTGCGCAGCTCCTGCGCGACACCCATAGATTCTGGGGCGAGGCGTGATAAAACGCCCGATATAGGGTACAGTACAGACGTTTGAATTTTTGCGGGCAGAGTAATCTGCCCGCTTTGTGCTGAAAAGGAAGTATTATGGCGCGCTACGATTACAAGTGCTCGAGCTGCGGCAACGTGTTTGAGGTTGAGCATCCCATGTCCGAGACTCCCGAGGTCGTTTGCCCGAGCTGCGGCGCTCCGGCGGCCAAGACGTTCTCGGCCAACGGCATTAAATTTGAGGGCAGCGGTTTCTACAACACCGACCAGCGAAGCGGCGGCTCAAGCACCAGCGCCACCAGCGGCTGCTGCGCCAATTGCACGCACAACCACTAACAGCCGAGCAACCAACCACACGCCAACATAAACACAAACGAGGGCGGCCTGCGACTACACCAGTCGCAGGCCGCCCTTTTTCGTAATGTCAACGCCTTTGCGCCAATACGGTCTGGATAGCTAAAATAGCCCCGTCCCAAATTAGCTACTTTGACGGACCAGGCGGGCGCAGAAGTGGCCGTCGTAGGAGTCGGCGTTTACCGGCACGCTTTGGAAGAGGCCTCGATCGTTTTGGCGTACAGAAACGAGCTTCTTGGCCTGCTCGAAATCGGGCAGTTGCAGAATCTGTGCCCCGGAAAGCGGTGCCATGGTAAAGCCGGCACCCTTGGGAGAAGCAAGGAACGCGTCCACGACCTGCGTGTTCTCCTCGTCGAAGACCGAGCACGTCGCATAGATGAGTTCACCGCCGGCAGCCACGCGCACGGCTGCTTCCTTGAGCATTGCCAGCTGCAGCTTGGGCAACTCGGTCGTAACGTCATTCTCAGTTAGGCGCCATGGGATCTCGGGATGACGGCGCATGGTGCCGGTGCCCGAGCACGGTGCATCGATAAAGACCGTGTCGAACTTTACCGGCTCGCCAAGCATGGCATCAAACGATGTGAGCACCTCATCAAGCTCGCAAGCATCGCCCGAAACCGTACGAACGCCCTGAATACCGGCCTTATGCAGGCGAGCGAGATTCAGATTGCACTTGCGATCATGCAGATCGAGCGCCGTATGCTGACGCTCATAGCCCGCACGCTTGGCCTGGCACATCATCACATAGGTCTTGGTGCCACGGCCGGCGCCAATCTCAAGACAGCTACCAGGGCGCGTGGCAGCTGTGGCGATAAGCTGCGCGTTAAGGTCCGAGGCCACCGCGGCAGCACGCTCAAACACGCCCGACGCAACCGTGACCTGCGCATCGACCGGAGCATGGCAGCCCGGGAAGACAGGCGCAACGAGCTGCGAGATATACGGATCGGGCTTAGTCGCAAACGCATTCTCGTGCAGGGCCAGCGGCGCGGGGGCCAGATTGCCGGCAAAGTTAAGCGCACCCTCTGGCGTGTCAAACGACGCCATAATGCGAGCGCACAGCCAACGCGGCAGACCCATCAGGCGCGACAGACGGACCAAGCGCCGCTCAGACTCATCCACATCGGACGCAGTAGCAAAGTCCTCAACATTGTCCGCAACCTTGTGCAGCACGGCATTGGCCAAGCCAGCGGCGGACTTAGCACCGCAGCGAACCAGCTCAACACCCTGACTTACGGCAACGCGGCCAGGCGTATGCAGATAGAGCATCTCGAAGACCGAGATACGAAGCGCCATGCGAACACGCGGTGCAACCTTTTTGGGCTTATCGAGAAACTGGTCGAGCAGCTCATCCAAAATGCCCTGCGTGGCGGCAACGCCAAGTGCCAAACGAGCCGCAAAAGCGGAATCGCGCTGGTCAATAGCCTTGGCCGATGCGCGAGAGGACAGCACGTCACGCGCATACATGCCACGGCGATCGGCCTCCATCAGCACATCGAGCGCAAGCTTGCGCGCGGGAGACAACTTGCTCATGACAGTACACCCCACGTAAGATCGGCACCCTGCAGGCCAGCAGCCCAAGCAGAAGCGACCATAGCACGCTTGCCATCAGGCTTAACCTCGAGCAACTCAACAGAGCCATCGGAAAGGCCAAGGTAAACACGCTTAGCCTGAACGAGAACCTGACCCTCGCCAAGCGACACATCAGCCGCCGCAGCATCGAGCACACGCACGGTCTTGCCGGCAATCACGCAACGAGCAGGCGCGGTATCGGACGAGGCCAGCACATGACGCACGCAATCAAGCGCCGACATTTGCGGATCCAAGCGCATCTCCTGCTTAGAAATCTTGGCAGCATGGGTGACAAGCGACTCATCCTGTTCTGTCCACACAGCGGTGCCATCGGCAAGAGAAGGAAGCCTATCGGCAAGCAGTTTGCCGCCGAGCTCAGCGAGCTCCATAGTCAGCGCCTCGGCATGCTTACCGGCAACCGAGGTCGAGGCCTGCGCACAATAAGCGCCGGTATCAACGCCATGTCCAATACGCATGATAGAAACGCCAGCAACCTCATCACCAGCAAGAATGGCACGCTGAATAGGAGCAGCCCCACGCCAACGAGGCAGCAAGGACGCATGAACATTCACAATGCCGAGCGGTGCCATATGCAGCACCTCATCGGGCAAAATGCAACCATAGGCTGCCACACAGAAAATATCGGCCTGGGCAGCCCGGAGCGCCTCAATAACCTCCGGCGTCATACGATTAGCTTCAATAACCGGCAACCCCAGCTCAAGCGACTTAGCCTTAACAGGAGACGGCTCCAGCTTCTTACCACGTCCGCGAACAGCATCAGGACGAGTAATTACGAGCGCAATATCATTGCCAGCCTCAACAAGCGAAGTCAGCGAAGGCACAGCAAAATCGGGCGTACCCATAAACACAATACGCATAAAGAACGTCTCCCCTCAACCAAAGCCGAGACGGCTACAAAGAACAGCGGAAAGCCAAGTCACCAGTTCATCCGCAATAACAATTCAACAAGAACAAATATACCCAAAACCAAAGAAAGAGCCGCAATAAAAGCAGCTCTTCCAACAAAGCACCTATCAGCGAAGACGCCCATCCCTGGCCCAACGGCACCTGGGCGAGACAAGCCAGAACAACGCAGTCCCCGGTGCTGAGCGCCCACATATCGTCCCGCGCGCAGTTTCGCAGCGAAGCGAGAATGTTTGAGCACGGGATGATATGTGGGCGCTCAGCACCGGGGACGGTGGGACCTACTCCGTCTCGCCCGGTCGAGCGCCGCGGGCCAGGGCGTCCTGGTACTCCTTGACTGCCTTGATCCTCTGCATCGGCTTCAGTCGCTCGAACATAGTATTGCCATGCAGGTGATCGATCTCGTGCTGCAGGCACACGCAGAAAAGGTCGCCTGAGGCCTCGTAGCGAATCAGGTTGGCATCCAGGTCGTACGCCTCGACGACGACATGGTCGGGACGCTCAATCTCGCAGCTAATGCCAGGGATGGACAGGCAGCCCTCGCTAAACGGCACCAGATGGTCACTCTGCTCCACGATCACGGGGTTGATGAGCACGTACGGGTCATAGTCGTTCTTGTCGGTGTAGTCGCAGTCGATGGTGACGAGCTGAATAAGCTCGCCGATCTGCGGAGCAGCCAGGCCGCAGCCGCCGTTCTCGAACATCATCTTCTTCATCTTCTCGGCAAGCGCCTCGATCGCCGGGGTGATCTCCTCGATGACGGCGCACTCCTGGCGCAGACGAGGGTCGGGCGACAGTACGATTCCGTTGGCTTCCATGGCCATCCTTTCGGGTTGTTACATCAAATCATAGGCGTCGACGTCAACGCTCACGCTCACGCCACGCACAGAGCCCACCTCTTTGAGACAGGCGTCGATATCATCAGAGACATGGTACCCCACGGGCGACTTCACAAGCAGGTGGAAGCGATAACGGTCCTTGGCTCTTTCGATTACACACGAAGCCGGGCCCAGCACCTGCGGCACGGCACTCCCCGCCCGCAAAAAATCGGGCGCGGCGGCATGCCAGCGACGCTTGAGGAGCTTCGCGATGCGCCCAATATAATCCCGTGCATCATCTGCATTCGCCGACCACACCAAAATGTTGACTAGTCGAACAAACGGCGGATACAGCGCGTCGCGGCGCTGGTCCAGGTCGTGGTCGGTAAAGATCGAACGGTCATGCTCGGCAACGGCGCGAATGACCGGGTCCTCGGGCAGATAGGTCTGGATGATGACCTCGCCGGGGCGATCGCCGCGGCCGGCGCGCCCCGCCACCTGCTCCAGCAAATCGTAGGCACGCTCCCCCGCGCGAAAATCGGGCAGCTTGAGCGCAAAGTCGGCATTGACCACGCCAACGAGCGTGACCTCGGGAAAGTCGAGCCCCTTGGCGATCATTTGGGTGCCCAGCAGCACCGCGCAATCGGCGGCATCGAACTGCTCGAGCAGCTTTTTGTGCGCGTCCTTGCCACGCGTGGAGTCGGCGTCCATGCGAATGATGGCGACGTCCTCGGGAAGCATCTGGTGCAGTGCGTCCTCGATCTGCTGCGTGCCCAGGCCCATTTTTGCCAGGTAGCGGCTACCGCATTTGGGGCAACGGCTCGTGGGCGCCGGATACGGCTGCACGCGCCAGGACGATCCGCAGGTGTGGCACTGCAGGGTGTGCGTGCGCTCGTGATACGTGAGTGCGGTGGAGCAGTGGTTGCAGGTGGGCACGCAGCCGCATTCGCGGCACATCAAAAACGGCGCAAAACCGCGGCGGTTGTGCAGCAACACGGCCTTTTCGCGACGCTCGACCACACGCTCCAAGCCCTCCATCAGCGGCTTTGAGAACATGGAGCGGCTGCCGTGCGAAAACTCGCGGCGCAGGTCGGCAATACGGACCGTAGGCAGCACGGCTTGTCCCGGGCGCTCGGGCATCTCGACGCGCGTCCAGGTGGCACCGTTATACGTGCCGCGGCGGCAGCGGTCGAGGGCCTCGGCAGAAGGCGTGGCCGAGCCCAGCACGAGTGGGCAACGATAGCGCCGCGCCATCTCGGCCGCCACCTCGCGCGCGTGGTAACGCGGGCTGGAGCCTTGCTTGTAACTGGTCTCGTGCTCCTCGTCAATGATGATGAGGCCCAGGTCGTTAAGCGGGCAAAAGAGCGCCGAGCGTGCACCGACGACCACGCGGGCGGCACCGCTGACGACCATATCCCACTGGTCCAGGCGCTCGCCGGCCGAAAGCCGCGAATGGAAAACGGCGACCGTCTCGCCAAAGCGCGAGCGGAAGCGGCCGACGGTCTGGGCCGTCAGCGAGATCTCGGGCACCAGCACGCAGGCCGAACGGCCGGCTGCGAGCACGCGCTCGATGGCGGAGAGGTAAACCTCAGTTTTGCCGGAGCCAGTGACGCCGTCGACCAGCACCACGTCGCCATGAGCGTCCAGACGGGCGCGCTCAATCTGCGCGAGTGCCTGTTGCTGTCCGTTGGTAAGGGAGACTGGCGCCTTGCCGCTTGCCGAGGACAGCGTGGACTGCTCGCTGCAGCCACGCCACGCACGGCGCTCCTCCACAACCACGACGCCGCGTTTTTCGAGTGCCTTGATGGTCGCCGACATGCTGTTGTAGAGCAGGTTGAGGTCGCGCGTCGTGACCGGCCCGCACTGGAGCGCCTCGATAAGCTGACGCTGGCGGACCGCGGTCTTGGGCGGCGTATAGTCAAATCCCTCGGGCGTAAGCATGACCCAACGGTTTTGAATGGGCTTGACGGCGGGGCGCTCAACCGCCCATACGCCGTCGTCGCCCTTGACCACACGCGGGCTGCCGCCCGGAGGCAAAAACAGACGCAGACACTCGGAAAGCGTTGCGACGTACTCGCGGCTCATCCAGCGTGCGATACGGGCAGCCTCGGCGGTAAAGAGCGGTTTGCTGAGGATGGCCTCGATGGCTTTAATGCGCGCGGGGTCGAAGGCGTTGTTGCCCTGCAGGTCGCCCAGCTCAGGCGCAATGTCGACGATATAGCCCGCGGCGGCACGGTTACCAAAGTGGACCAGGACCGTGGACCCGATCTGTGCCTCGTTAGCAAGGGTTTGCGGGATGCCGTAGGCAAATGGCTCGGACAGCGCACGCGTCGGGATGTCGAGGACCACGCTCGCGTAGGCGGCGATGGGGTCAGGTGTATGCTCGGGCTTGGCCGGTGCAGCGGCAGGCACGGGCGCCGCTGGAGCCTCCTCCGGTTCCGGCGAACCAAACAGCGACAGTTGTTGAGCCATACACCACCTCTAACGAACGGACCTGAAAGGGCTGGGACAAAATAATCAGTAGTGTTTGTCCCATGGCCGATACGAGTGTCGAGCGTGTTGCGTCGCTCGAACATGGGACAAACACTACTGATTATTTTGTCCCAGCAACCCGCTCATCGGTACAGAAACAAGAGCCCCGCTCGGGTGAACGGGGCTCGGATACATACGTGTGCGCAGCGATTACAGCGCCATCGTGCGGGCGCGGTCGATGCGCGCCAGGCAGTCGTCGCGGCCGACGAGCGCCATGGTATCGCCCAGCGGAGGGCTCACCATGTTGCCGCAAACGGCGACGCGCACGG
This sequence comes from Collinsella sp. AM38-1BH, assembly GCF_003467545.1. Classification (NCBI taxonomy): domain Bacteria; kingdom Bacillati; phylum Actinomycetota; class Coriobacteriia; order Coriobacteriales; family Coriobacteriaceae; genus Collinsella; species Collinsella sp. AM38-1BH. The sequence goes on from NZ_QSHC01000010.1 coordinate 21,615, forward strand.
CCTGGAACACCACGCGCTTCTTGAGGTCCATCTGCTCGGGCAGCGGCTCAAGCGCGGCGTCGATAGCCTCGGCGGTCCAGTCGGTCAGGCCCTCGAGCGCGGCCTTGGCGGCATCCAGAATGGCACCCATGCCCTCCTTGGCCAGGCCCTTGTTGACGGACTTCTCGTCATACTCGAGCGTCTCGGCCGTAGCGAAGATGGGAGCGGCGACGGTCACGGCGTCGGCCGGCATCTTGGTGCGCGGCTTGACGATGGCAGCGAGCGCGTCGATCCAATCCTCACCGTACTCGACATTACCCTCGATGAGACCCGCCTCGTGCAGCTCGGGGACCATGATCTCGTCGGCAAACTGAGCATCGGACATGCCATTGATGTACTCGGCGTTGACCCAGTCGAGCTTCTTGGGGTCAAAGGTCGCCGGATTCTTGGAGATGCGGTCGAGCGAGAACTTACTGGCCAGGACATCGCGCGGGATGATCGTGGTCTCGCCGTCGAGCGACCAGCCGAGCAGCGCCAGGTAGTTGACGAAGGCGTCGGACAGGTAGCCGGCGTCGCGGTACTCCTCCACCGAGGTGGCGCCGTGGCGCTTGGAGAGCTTCTTGCCGTCGGCGCCCAGGATCATGGAGATGTGGGCGAACGTAGGCACGGGCGCGCCGAGGGCCTCGTAGACCATGACCTGGCGCGGGGTATTGGACAGATGGTCGTCGCCGCGAATGACGTGGGTGATCTTCATCATGGCGTCGTCGACGACGGTCGCAAAGTTATACGTAGGCGTGCCATCGGAGCGGAAGATGACAAAGTCATCGAGCTCCTTGGCGTCGAAGGTCACCTCGCCGTGGACGGCGTCGTGGATACGGACGTCGCCGCGGTCCTCGGGCACCTTGATGCGCAGGACGTAGGACTCGCCGGCCTCGATGCGGCGGCGTGCCTCCTCGGGATCAAGATCGCGGCAGCGGCGCTGATAGCCCTGGAAGGGATCCTTGCGCTCCTGGGCGGCCTTGCGATCGGCGTCGAGCTGCTCCTTGGTGCAGAAGCATGGATAGGCCTTGCCCTCGTCCCAGAGCTTCTGGGCGGCCTGCTTGTACAGGTCCAGGCGCTCAGTCTGGGCGTAGGGGCCAAAGTCGCCGCCCACCTCGGGACCCTCGTCCCAGTCCAGGCCCAGCCAACGCATGGCGCGCAGGATGATCTGCGTGTTCTCGTCGGTGGAGCGGGTGGGGTCGGTGTCGTCGATGCGCAGGATGAACGTGCCGCCGTTTGCGCGGGCGAAAGCCCAGTTATAGATAGCGGTGCGGGCGCCGCCGATGTGCAGCTTGCCCGTCGGTGAGGGTGCAAAGCGGACGCGAACGTCTGATGCCATGGAAATCTCCTCGATTGCAGGATGGATGTCTAACCGCACCAGTATAAGGCAACAATGCCCACCTCCGCACAAAGGGCATCGACCCAGTCATTGGGTAGCTAATTTGGGACGGGGCTTTTTTAGCTACCCTATGTCGAGGTAGGCCTCTGGCTCCGAAGACTCCGGATTGGGTAGCTAAAAAAGCCCCGTCCCAAATTAGCTACCCCCAAAGCGATGTATGACTAGGTGCGGAAAGGGTGTGAATGTTTGATTTACGCGCTATGATGTGCCCTTGCATAGAGAGCCCGGCGGAATGGTAACGGTCGCCGGGACACGTTTTTGAAAGGACAATCATGTCAGAAGAACTTCGTTCCATCCCACCCCAACACGGGTCCTTTGTTTTTACGTCGGAGTCGGTGACCGAAGGTCATCCCGATAAGATCGCTGACCAGATCAGCGACGCCGTCCTCGACGCAATCCTCGCCAAAGAAATAGAGCTCCAGGAACAGGGCTACATCGCCCCCAACGGCGTGCCTGCCAACGTGGAGAACGTCCGCTGCGCCTGCGAGACCCTCGTGACCACCGGCACCGTCATCGTCGCCGGCGAGATTCGCACCCAGGCCTACGTCGACGTACAGGAAATCGCCCGCGGCGTTATCCGCCGCATTGGCTACAACCGTGCCAAGTTCGGTTTTGACTGCGACACCTGCGGCGTTATGAGCCTCATCCACGAGCAGTCGCCCGATATCGCCCAGGGCGTCGACGAGTCCTTCGAGACCCAGACCGGCGCTACCACCGACCCGATCGACCTGATCGGCGCCGGCGACCAGGGCATGATGTTCGGTTATGCCTCCAACGAGACCAAGACCCTCATGCCCATGCCACACTACCTGGCAAGCCGCCTGGCCGAGCGCCTGGCCGCCGTGCGTCACGACGGCACCCTCGCCTATCTGCGTCCCGACGGCAAGACCCAGGTCACCGTGCGCTACGAGGAAGGCAAGCCCGTCGAGGTCACGACCATCGTCATCTCCACGCAGCACGCCGCCGAGATCGAGGACATGGGAAAGATCAAGGCCGACCTCATCGAGCACGTCATCACCCCGGTCATGGCCGCCGAGAACATGCCGTGGGACAACGCGGACATCTACGTGAACCCCACCGGTCGCTTTGTCGTGGGCGGCCCCATGGGCGACACGGGCCTCACCGGCCGCAAGATCATCGTCGACACCTACGGCGGCTACGGCCGTCACGGCGGCGGCGCCTTTAGCGGCAAGGACTGCACCAAGGTCGACCGCTCCGCCGCGTATGCCGCGCGCTGGGTCGCCAAGAACGTGGTCGCCGCCGGTCTGGCCGACCGATGCGAAGTCGAGCTTGCCTACGCCATCGGCGTTTCCACGCCCCTCTCAATCATGGTCGACACCTTCGGTACCGCGCATGTTGCCGAGGACAAGATCGTTGAAGCCGTAGAGAAAACCTTCGACCTGCGCCCGGGCGCAATCATCCGCGACCTAGACCTGCGTCGCCCCATCTACGAAAAGACGGCAGCCTACGGTCACTTTGGCCGAGAAGACGCCGACTTCACCTGGGAGAAGACCGACCGCGTCGAAGAACTCAAAGCAGCCTGCGGCCTGTAATTGGGAACCACCAAGGTCACAACACGCACACGCTTTCACAAGAAGTACCGCTCCCAAGCGGTACTTCTTTTTTATTAATCCGGTAGTGAAGATGTTTCGATATGAGCCTACGCTGCGTCACCAGCTAATGAATTTTGCAGCACGGGCACTCCAACCATGTATCCTTAGTCCCGAGGGGCGGGGCATAAGGTCGATCGCGAGTTCCGCACGAGCCGGAGAGCACTTAATGTGCTCTCCGTGCGAGCAGGACTGCCCGAGCAGGCGATCTTATGCGCCGCTCCTCGGGACGACGGGATAGAGAAGGAGCACCCATGGCAGGCAAGCCGCAAACACTAGCTACGACCTCGGCATTCGAGATTTTGGGCCCCGTCATGGTCGGCCCCAGCTCATCGCACACCGCCGGCGCCCTGCGCTGCGCCCAGGTTGCCGCCAGCTTGCTGGAAGGCCGCATCACCAAAGTCACCTTTGGCCTGTGGAACTCCTTCGCCCATACCTACCGCGGCCACGGCACCGATCGCGCGCTCGTCGCGGGCATCCTGGGCCTCGACACCGATGACGAGAACATCAAGCAGGCCTTCGACCTCGCACGCGAGCAGGGCCTCGAATATCACTTTGGCATCAAGGGCGACGACGTCTCCATCCACCCCAACACCGTCGACATCGACATGGTCGACGACACGGGCGCTACGGCACAGGTCCGCGGCGAGAGCCTAGGCGGCGGCAAGATGCGCATCAGCCGCATTAACGGCGTCGGCGTTGACATCTCGGGTATGTACTCCACACTCTTCGTGGCGCACCAGGATGTTCCCGGCGTGCTCGCCGCGCTCACGAACCTGCTCGCCTACGCACACGTGAACATCGCCTTCTGCCGCACCTACCGCACCGAGGTGGGCGGCCAGGCCTACTCCGTCTTTGAGACCGACGGCGCGCCCGACGACACCGTCGTCCCCATGCTGCGCAAGCTCGACAATGTCGATTACGCGACCTTTATCGAGCTCCCCGGTTCTGCCTCGTCGCTCTCCCCCGGCGTCTCAGCAAAGGAAATCTTCGACGACGGCGAGCAGCTGCTCGATGCGTGCGAGGAACTGGGACTCAGCATCGGCGCCGTCATGGCCGTGCGCGAGGCGCGTCTGACCGGCGAGGCCCACGCCGTCGCCGCCATGCGCCGCGTGCTCGACGTCATGCGCGAGGAGACCACGGCCCCCATCGTCAATCCGCAGCGCTCGCTCGGCGGGCTTATCGGCGGCGAGGCCAAGCTTGTCGATGCCACCGGCCGCAACGACCTTGGCTCAAACTTAATGGGCCCCGTCCAGACCGATGCCGTGGCCCGCGCCATGGCCGTCCTGGAGCGCTCCGCCACCATGGGTGTGATCGTCGCTGCCCCCACGGCAGGCTCCGCAGGCGTCGTACCCGGCTGCGTGCTGGCGCTCGCCGATCACCTTCAGCTCGACGACGAGCAGGTGATAGACGCGCTCTACTGCGCAGCCGCCATCGGCCTCAACCTCACCACGAGCGCCTGCGTTGCCGGCGCCGAGGGCGGATGCCAGGCCGAGGTGGGAAGCGCCGCCGCCATGGCTGCCGCCGCGCTGGTGCAGATGCTCGGCGGCACGCCCGAGCAGGCGCTTGACGCCAGCTCCATCGCGCTGAGTAACCTGCTGGGCCTCGTTTGTGACCCCGTCGGAGGCCTGGTCGAGGTGCCCTGCCAAAACCGCAATGCCATCGGCGTGGCAGCGGCCTTTAGCTCGGCACAACTCGCCCTCGCCGGCATTAAGAGCCTGGTGCCGTTTGACCAGATGGCACATGTCATGCTCTCGGTGGGCCACGCGTTGCCGGCCACGCTGCGCGAGACGGCAAAGGGCGGCATCGCGCAGGCTCCGGCCGCGCTTTCGGCCTGTGCAAAATGCGGTGTGTGCGGGTAGTGACCAAGAACGACTCGATCGTGGGACAACTGTCCCACCTCTTTTGAATGCCACCGTTTCCGTACCACAAACAACTAGGTAATCGCTATAATGCAAGCCCAGTAAAAACACGATGAGCCGCAAGGCGAAATTCGAAGGATATGCATACGATGTCGCAAAACGATCGAACTCAACTGATTCCCGATCCGCAGCAGCCGAGCAGGCACACCGGTGGCGTTCAGTCGCCGCGTCCTATCGCGCCGAATCACGGTCAGCAGCGTGGTGCGACAAACGCTCCCCAACGCCCGAACCATCAACGTCAGCAGCGCCAGGCAAACGGCAATGCGCCCAAGCAGCCCCCCGCGCACGGTCGAGGCGATCGCGGCCCCGCGCGCAAACCCGCCGAGAACAATAAGTCGGGCAAAAAGACGACGCTCTTTGTCGTCCTTGGTCTTATCGTCATTGTCTATATCGTAGGCGTCGTAGCGTTTTCCCAGCTAGCCTACCCCAATACCACCATCGCCGGCGTCGACGTCTCGTTCTCCAACGCTTCGTCTGCCGCCACCAAGGTCAACTCGGCATGGAAGCACTATAAGCTCACCGTGGCAGGCGATGACTTTAGCTGGACCTATCAGCCCGAGTCCAATGAGCCCATCGTCGACGGCGAAGCAGCCGCAAAAGAGATTATCAGCCACAACGAAGCCTTTGTATGGCCGGTCCGCCTTGTGGAATCCTTAAGCGGAGGGACCAAAACAACCGCTACCTCCAACGAAGTCGATCTTGATCAAGACGTCGACCTGTCTATGCTCTCCGACACTTTTGACCAAAAGAAGTTTGAGGAGGATCTGGGCGCCGCCATCGACGAGTTTAACGAGGGGCGTTCGGGCACGTTCGAGGCCAATAGCTCCTATGACGAGCAGGCCGGCAAGTTTACCGTCGAGAAGGCGCGCTCCAACGAAAAACTCGACCGCGAGCATGTCATTAAGTATGCCGAGCTCGAGCTTGCCTCGCTGTCCGAGACCGTAGACCTTTCCAAGCTCGGCAGCGATGCCTACGAGCCGCTCAATGGAACGCTTACCGATGATCAGATTCAGGCCGCATGCGATGCCGCCAACAACTTCCTGGGCGTCAACGTGACCCTCAAGCTCAACGGCGAGGATGCCGGCAAGGTTGATGGCAGCTCCGTGTTGCAGTGGATCAGCTTTGCCGATCCTGCCAACCCCACGCTCGATACGTCGCAAATCAGCAGCTGGGCAGCCGAGCTCGCTAACGGCTTTAATACCGTGGGCTCCACTCGCTGGTGGACGCGCGCCGATGGCAAGCAGTGTGCCGTCGAAGGCGGTGACTTTGGTTGGTCCATTGACAGCAGCTCGCTCGCCAAGCAGGTCGAGGACGCCATTAACAACAAGCAGACCGGCGAAATCGAGATCAAGTACTCCCAGAAGGCCGACACCTTTACCGCAAAGGGAGAGCCCGACTGGAAGGCGTATATCGACGTCGATCTGTCCGAGCAGCACGCGCGCTACTATGACGAGAACGGTAATATCGTGTGGGAGGCCAACTTTATTTCTGGCAAGCCGGGAGAGGACGCCACCCCCGAGGGCGTATGGCAGATCAACAGCAACAATGGCGCCAGCAAGCTTATCGGTGCCAAGGACCCCGAGACCGGCAAGCCCAAATACGAGAGCCCGGTCAGCTATTGGATGCCGTTCGAGGGCAATATGGTCGGATTCCACGACGCCACCTGGCAAAACGACAAGAGCTTCGATAATGCCGAGTCGTACAAGTGGTGCGGCAGCCACGGTTGCATCAACCTGCGCCTGGCCGATGCAAAGGCACTTCACGACTGCATCAAAGTCGGCCTGTGCGTGGTTGTCCACTCGTAGTGCAACGCGCGCATTCCCACAACGTGGAGCTGCTGCGACCAATCTAACAGTTCCGAAAGAAACCGTCCTATGCGCCCGCCCCAACCGGTGGGCGCATATACTTATCGAGGTTCTTTCTATAAAGGAGACGCTATGCCGAATGTCCCCACGATCACCCCGGGTCCGGATAATACCGAGCACACGCCCGAAGGTATCACCGAAACGCTTCCTCTGATCACAGACGTACATGCCGACAAGGAGAGCGGACGCACGAACGACACGGCCGAGATTTCCGATGAAGAGGTATATGCCAAGCTCAAGGCAAAACGTGCCGAACGTCGACGCAAAAAGCTGATTCGACGCGGCATTGCCGCCGGCATCGTGGGTGTCATCGCGCTCATTGCCATTGTCGCAACCCTGGTTATCAATGCGCAGCCACAGGGCGATATCGGGCCTGCGACCGACATGGTGACCGAGGGCACGTTTAGCACAACGGTCGAAGCGAAAGGCCAGCTCAAACCCATTTCGTCCTCAGTGGTCTCCCCTTCTGTCGACGGCATGGTCGATTCGATAAACGTGCAGGCAGGCCAATCCGTCAACGAGGGCGACGTGCTTATGACCATTAAAATCGACGAGCTCGATCGCAACGTTGCCGAGGCGCAGCGCGCAGTTGCAGCAGCTCAGGAAGACCTCGCCAACGCGCAGAAAGCCGCAACTGCCGCGCAGGCCACCCCAACGACGGACGTCGACGAAGCTTCCGCAGCGGCTGGCATCTCCGCCGCATCAGCGGACACGAACGCCGTATCGGCCGCGCAGCGCAGCCTCGCATCGGCCCAGGCAAACCTCGATCAGGCGAACGCCAAGGCCGCCAGCCGTACGATCACGGCCCCGAGCTCGGGCAGCATCGTGGAGCTCAACGCCAAGGTGGGCGCCACGGTAACAGGCGGCATGATCATGGGCGAAAGCGATACGAGCGGCGGCAAGCAGTGCATGCAGATCGCCGACCTGTCCAAGATGAAGGTGACGGTTCAGGTGGGCGAAAAGGATATCGCCAAAATTGCCGTGGGCCAAAGCGCCAACGTGACCTATCCCGCGTTTCCCGATATCGTGAGCCAGGGCACCGTCACGGCTATCGCCTCGGTGGCAACCTCCGACTTCTCCTCCGGGAGCGGCGGCAGCGTGACCTTTAACGTCGACATCCTCATCGAAGCACCCGACAGTCGCCTTAAGCCGGGTATGACTGCCGAGGTCTCGGTAGTGACCGAGAAGCTCGACGACGTGGTGATGGTGCCGACCATGGCGCTGATGACCGAAGATGGCGAGCACTATTACGTCAATCTGGCCACCGATTCGGAGGGCAAAAAGACGCGCCGCGTGAAGGTGACCGTCGTGGCGCAAAACGACAACGAGGCTGTAGTCGGTAAGACGCAGGTCAAGCGCGACGACCAGGGCAACGAGATCAACCCAGACGCCCCGGTTACCAAGCTTCGCGACGGCGACACCCTCGTCATGGACACCGGAGCGGACGCAACGGCTGACGACGGCTACAGCGCGGATTCGGGCAGCATGTCTGCCGACGAGGGCATGTAATGCGTCCCGTCATCGACATTCGCAACGTGCATCGCATCTTTGAGAGCGAGGCGGGTTGCGCCCATATCTTGCACAACGTGAGCCTGGCAGTAGATCCCGGCGAGTTCGTCGCCATCACCGGCCCCTCGGGCTCGGGCAAGTCAACGCTCATGAACATCCTGGGCTGCCTGGACAAACCGACGGCAGGCGATTATTACCTGCAGGGCCTCAACGTGGCCGAGCTCGATTATGACGAGCTCACCGAAGTCCGCGCCCTGAGCATCGGCTTTGTCTTTCAGAGCTTCAACCTGCTGCCGCGCCTGTCGGTTATCGAAAACGTCATGCTGCCGCTGGCATACACTAACGTGCCCCGTAGCCAGCGAGAAATGCGCGCCGTGCACGCGCTGCAGGCCGTCACGCTGCCCGTCGACCACTGGGACCACCGCATATCCGAGCTCTCGGGCGGCCAGATGCAGCGTGTCGCCATCGCACGTGCCCTCGTCAACGATCCGCCCATCATTTTGGCTGACGAGCCGACGGGAAACCTGGACTCCGCCACGGGAGCGCTCGTCATGGAAACCTTCCGCAAGCTCCAGAAACGCGGCAAGACCATCGTACTCATCACGCATGACCCCGGCATCGCCGCCGAGGCCGATCGAGCCGTAACCATCCGTGACGGGCGAATCCATGACGGCGCATATGTCGCGCATACACCGAATACGTTACGCGGGGCCGTCAACAACCTGCCCGCGATTTCTGCAACCACCAATCAGCCGAAAGGAGCGAAGGCATGAGCACCCGCGATCTTGTCCAAGAAGCCCTTCACTCGCTCGAGGCCAACAAGGGACGCAGCCTGCTCACCATCCTTGGCATCGTCATTGGCATCGCCTCGGTCATCGCCATGACTTCGCTCATCGGCGGCATCCAAAACAGCCTGGTCAACAGCCTGGGCCTCAATGCAGCCCGCATGGTAGAGATCTATTCGTCCCAAGAACTCACCGATTCGGATGTGGAAAAGCTTCGCAAACTGGTGCCGCAGATTGAGCAGATCGGCATCGTCGATAGCGCCTATTCCGAGTACAAGGTCGGGGATAAAAGCTATACCGTCATGGCACACGGCGTCGATAGCGACATGCTCGATGCCGTGGGCGCCAGCAAGATCGTCGCAGGGCGCACCTACAACGGTATCGAGTCAAAATCCGGTGCGCGCGTGGCGCTCATCGGCCGCGGCGGTGCCGAGCAGCTGTACGGTAACGAACAGGACGCACTCGGCAAGACCATCAAGGTGTCGAGCGGAGAAGTGCAAATTGTCGGCGTTATCGATGGTGGCAACGAATCCATGGGTTCGCTGAACCTGTACATGCCACGGGCCGCGATCGCCGAGCTCTACGGCGATGACAATCCGTCGTTTCCGAGCGTGACGGCGCTCGCCGCCGAAGGCACGGATATGGATAAGCTCTGTAAGACCATCGAGTCCAAGGTGCGTAGCATAAAGGGCATCTCGAAGGACGACGAGTACGATAGCGTATCGGTAAGCTCCATGAAAAGCGCTATCGACTCCCTCAATTCCTTTATGGGCGCCTTCTCGCTCATCATGGGAGCGGTTGCCGGCATTTCGCTGCTCGTGGGCGGTATTGGCATTATGAACATGATGCTCACCAGCGTGACTGAGCGCATCCGCGAGATCGGCATCCGTCGCGCTCTGGGCGCCAGTCGTCGCGATATCACCGCGCAGTTTTTGGCCGAGTCCTCGGCGCTGTGCGTCACAGGTGGCCTGCTGGGTGTCCTGATTGGCTATCTGCTGGCCTGGGGCCTCGCGATGTTTGCCGCAGGATCAGGGGTTCTCAGCGAGCTCGGCGCCAGCGGGCAAATCACACCGAGCTTTTCAATCGCCACGGTGCTGCTGGCCTTCGCCGTCTCCGTCGGCATCGGCGTAATCTTTGGCTTCAATCCCGCCCGCCGCGCCGCAAAGCTCGACCCGGTCGAGTGTCTCCGCTATCAGTAAGCAACCACCCATACGTTGCGGTGAAATACTGACTGTTTATGCGTTTAAAAGCGCATATTAGACACTATTTCACCGTAACTTAGAAGGTGTCGGGGCATGACACTTCGCCCCAAATCAAATTGATTCGTTGAATAGACACATTACGGATTCTTTAGACGCATTTAATTCCACATATGGGTATTATCTCACACGAAGTACACGTGAAAGGATATGCTCATGTCGCTTACACAGTCAGCGGAGCGCGCAGCGCTCAACAAACTCATCGATTATCTCGACGACAACCCGCAGGAAAACATCGACAAAATCATGGACCTTGTGAACAAGCTGGTCCCCGATCGCGTATTTCCCGCGCAGCGCGAGGCGTTCACCAACGTCATCAAGAGCCGCGGCAACTGGTATGACCTGATCATGCGCGTCTTCACCCTCAATCCCGATATGCGCACCAAGTTGCTCAAGGCACTGATTGTCGACGGCAACCTGCTCGCGTGGCCGCAGCAGGAAAAAAGCCGCGAAAAGTACCAGTGCAATATTCCGTGGGCCATCCTGCTCGACCCCACGAGCGCCTGTAACCTGCATTGCACGGGCTGCTGGGCAGCCGAGTACGGCTATAAGCAGAATCTCTCATTTGAAGACATCGACTCTATCATCACGCAGGGCAAAGAGCTCGGCACGCATATCTACATCTATACGGGCGGCGAGCCGCTCGTCCGCAAGCACGACCTCATCAAGATCTGTGAAAAGCACCAAGATTGTGTGTTCCTTTGCTTCACCAACTCCACCCTGATCGACGAGGCGTTTTGCGATGACATGATCCGCGTGGCAAACTTTGTCCCTGCCATCAGCGCCGAGGGCAACGAGCACACCACCGATGCCCGCCGCGGCGAGGGCACCTACGTCAAGATCGAGCATGCCATGAAGCTCCTGCGCGAGCGCAATCTGCCCTTTGGAATATCGACCTGCTGGACGAGCGCCAACGCCGATACCGTCGCCACCGAGGAAAACATGGATTGGATGATCCGCGAGGGAGCGCTCTTCTGCTGGTACTTCCACTTTATGCCTGTCGGGCGCAACGCCACCTCAGAGCTCATGCCCACGCCCGAACAGCGTGAGCACATGTATCGTTTTATACGCGAGATGCGCGAGAAAAAGCCGCTCTTTACGCTCGACTTCCAAAATGACGGTGAGTTCGTGGGCGGCTGCATCGCCGGTGGTCGCCGCTACCTGCACATCAATGCAGCGGGCGACGTGGAGCCCTGCGTGTTCATCCACTATTCCAACGCCAACATCCACGATGTGAGCCTGCTCGATGCGCTGCGCTCTCCCCTCTTTATGAAATACTACGAGGGCCAGCCGTTCAACGACAACTATCTCAAGCCCTGCCCCATGCTCGAGAACCCCGACGTGCTGCCCAAGATGGTGGCCGAGACCGGTGCCAAGAGCACCGACCTGGTCGAGAAGGAATCGCCCGAGCAACTGCGCGAAAAGACCCGCGCCGCAGCCGAGGCCTGGGCGCCCGTGGCAGAACGCATTTGGAACGATCCCGACGATCCGCTCTACATCAAACGCCATGAGGACGAGACGCAGGGCATGGCCGACAGCGACATGCATAAGTTTGAACAGCAGGGCCGCAAGCTCAAGAGCAACTGCTAGCGCTTGATAACGGAGCAGGCAGCAAAGACGCGGGCGCCTCGGAAGGGGCGCCCGCGCTAGGACAAACGGGTCTCCAAGCTCGAAAGACCGTTCAGAGTCAGGTCGTTGGCGACTGCCGAGACGCGCTCAATGGCGACCGAGCCATCGGACAATGCCCACGTGCGATAGATGCCGATAATACCGGACAGCAAGAACGCCAGGTAGTATTCGAACATTTCGTCCTTAATGCCCTCGGGCAGCAGGCCGCGCTCGGCAATCTCGTGCTCGAGCGGCACACGCAGGCGAGCCATAAAGTCGTCAAGCGGAATGTTTTCGATGAGCTGGCGATTGAGCAGCAGGTTGTTGCACAGTGCCTCGTTAACGGTTTTAAAGAAGGTCGCCGCCGCGCCCAGGGCGCGCTCGTTGGTGTCACCGTCCATGGAGGCAAGCGTTTTCTCGACCGAGTCGACAATCATCTCCACCACATCGACGGCAATGGCATCGAGCAAGCCATCAACCGTACCAAAGTGAACGTAAAAGGTCTTGCGGTCGACATTGGCCTCGCGCGCGATGGCACTCACCGTAATGTCTGCCAGCGGCTTTTCCATGAGCAGGCGCTCGAAAGCGGAAAGGATGGCAGTGCGGCTGCGAACGATGCGGCGATCAATACGCGGTTTGCTGGTGGCCATGGGCGTGTCCCTTCGATATACGGGCACTCATCAACAGATGAGAGATAATCTACGTAAGAGGATTATCCCCCATACAGCACAAATATGCCCCGCATCATGAAGAACGCACGACTGCCCTACTGCGACTTAAGGTGCTTCTTCTTATTGAGTGCCGACGGAGATACGCGAATACCATCGCCTGTCTGGCGCACATAGGCTTTATGAGCCTGCTTAGCGGTCCCAGAAGCCTTCTGAGCGTGCTTCTTGGGATCAACGGTAACAGCATTCGTGGGGTGCGGCTTAGTGGGCGCAGAGGGCGTCTGAGGCGTGCGGCCGAGCTTGCGCACCACGCGATCCCAGCGCGCATGGATGCTCTCGTTGTGGGCGCTCTTAAGGCCCAGCAGGGGCGCAGCCAAAATGGTCGGCGCAATAAACGTAATGAGGCGCCACAGCAGATAGCCGGCGGTCGAAGCCGATCCAAAAAAATGACCCAGGAAAAGCGCGAAGCCACCCTCGGCACCGCCGGTGCCACCGGGCAGGGGAACAGCAGAGCTGAGGAGCTGAACAAAGGCGCTCGCGGCCATGACCGAGAAAAAGTCGACCTCGTGGTGGCCAAAGGCAAGCATCAGAAAATACGGCACCAGATAGAAAAACGCGAGCTGCAGCATGGTGATAAACACGGTGAGCAGCATGGACGAAAAATGGCCAGCCGAAAGCTTGAACTTCTCGGAGAACGAATAGACCTCGCCATCGACAAACGTGCGCCATCCCTCGATCTTAGTGGACGAGACACCTATGCGCTCGAGCCAATTAATGATGCAATGGGCGACGCGCGTGACGGTCTTAGGCATGAGCGCGACGGCAAAGATGCCTAGCAAGATGCAGCAGTGTCCGCCAAAGCTAAAGACGCACAGCAGTGTCATGTCGCCATAGCGCTCGGCGAAAAACGGCATACGAGCAAGTAGCAGGATAGCACCCCAGGCAACAAGGCCAAACTGATACACGATAAAACGCGTGAACTGTGTGGCGCCGGCCTCGCCGACATTTTGGCCCGCTTTGGTCAGGCGGTAAATCTGGGCAGGAGTCGAGCCCATCATCATGGGCGTCAGGTTGCCAAAAAAGATGCCGCTCGCCTCGACAGAGATCAGGTCGCGAATGCCGACGGGTGAATTGGGGTCGAGCCAGACGGCGATCGCATAGGCCACAATGCCAAAGAACAGATACATGAACATGCATAGACACGCGACAACGAGCCAGGGCGCCTGGACGCTCGACATAGCAGCCCAGAACTGCCCCATCTGCCCGGTTACCACCAGATAGACGATATAACCCACCAGCACAACGCCGATAAAGATGGCGCCGCGGCGTGCGCTCTTATTGTCATCGCCGCCCGAGGCCTCAACCTCGACCAGGGGCTTGGACGTATGCTGAGAGGACTCCGTCATGAGACTCCTTCTAACAGTCAAAATAACTTGGTTATTGTACCCGTAAGGGCCATAAGCAGAACGTAAAGCTCTTGTTCAAACGGGAATTGCAGACGGTTGTTTGATAATAAAAAACCCGGCCTTCCGTGGGAAGTCCGGGTATCAGATGCGTGGTAGCCCGTACCAGATTCGAACTGGTGATCTCCGCCTTGAGAGGGCGGCGTCCTAAACCGCTAGACGAACGGGCCATAAATCTCGGCAGAAAAGAAATGGTAGCCCGTACCAGATTCGAACTGGTGATCTCCGCCTTGAGAGGGCGGCGTCCTAAACCGCTAGACGAACGGGCCACATGACATCTGCACTGCCGTGCTGCGAGGAAATATATTACGGGACAAAAAACGCGAGCGCAAGAAAAAATTCCAAATTGCCGAAAATTTGTCGGCAGGTTATGGAACGCGCAGTTCAGCAAGGTAGTTAATTTGGGACGGGGCTTTTTAGCTGCCCTAGCCGTCAATCGACCGAACCGCCGGTGCTGCCGGCAGGGGTAGCTAAAAAAGCCCCGTCCCAAATTAACTACCCTAGGTTGAGATGGACCAAAAGAGCTTCGCGGTCGTTGGGGATGTTGTCCTCGATCACGGCGTCGAGCGCTGCGTTGAGAAGCTGACCTAGCACGGGCCCCGGCTTCACGCCGGCGCGGATCAGATCGCCGCCGTTGATGGCGAGCATCTTGAGCGTATAGGGCACCCCTGCCTCCAGTAGCTCGTGCGCCAGCGTGCGCATCTCCTCGATGGTCTCGACGTAATAGAAGCACGACGGGGCCTTGCTGAGCGTATCGGCACGCTTGAGATCCATGAGCTCGTCCATCAGGCGGGCGGTGTCGACGCCCTCGCCCGAAAGCAAGCGCATCATATTGAGCAGACAGGAACGCTCGGGGCGCAACGGTTTATCGTGATACTTGATGAGCAGACACACGTCACGGATCAGGTCGTGCGAAAGCGCCAGGCGATCCATAATGACACGCGCCTTCTTGGCCCCGAGCTCGGGATGACCGTAAAAGTGGCCGCTGCCCGCATGGTCGACCGTAAAACACTCGGGCTTGGAAACGTCGTGCAAAAACGCCGCCCACATCAGGCTCGACGAGGGCGCGACGCCGTCACACAGCGCCAGCTCACCTGCCACCGTCAGCACGCGGGCAATATGCTCGTAAACGTTAAAGGCATGGTAGACGCTGCGCTGATCAAACCCGCGACCCTCTGCCAACTCGGGCACGGCGGCGCAAACAAGCTCGGGGTAGCGCAGCATGGCGTCTCCCCCGTGGCCGGTCGAAAGGATGCCCTCGAGCTCAATGCCCACACGCTCGCGCGCCACGGCATCGAGCAGCGGCGCGCACTCGGCAAGGGCACGCTTAGTCTCGGGCTCAATCACAAAGTCCAGGCGGCAGGCAAAACGCACCGCACGCAGCATGCGCAGGGCATCCTCGTTAAAGCGACGCTTGGGATCGCCGACGGCACGGATCAGCTTTCGTTCCAAATCACCCTGGCCGTCGTAGCGGTCGACAAGCCCGCGCTCGGGATGCCAGGCCATGGCGTTGACGGTAAAGTCGCGGCGCGCCAGATCGTCCTCAAGCGACGCCGCACGCTCCACGCTTTGCGGATGGCGGCCATCGGTGTAAAAGCCGTCCAGGCGGTACGTAGTGACCTCGATACGCTCGCCATCACTAATGGCGGTGATGCCGCCAAATTTAATGCCCGATTCAACCACCGCAATGCCGGCAGCCTCGAGTGCTACCTTGGACTCCTGCCACAGGCCGCTGCAGCACATATCAACATCGTGGCTGGGGCATCCCATAAGGGCATCACGTACCCAACCGCCTACGTACCAAGCCTCAAGACCAGCTGCCTCGAGCGCGCGTAGGACGCGCAGGGAGGCGGCTGACGGCTGCGTAGCGTTAAGCGAAACTGTGCACATTCCTGTGGCCTCCTGCAATTGCGAGTGTATTGATTGTTGGTTCTCAAGAAGTCTAGCAAGAAACAGAAGAAGGCGCACACACGAACCCACTTCGCGCACGATTGAGCCCCAAGGGCTCGACAGCAGGCTTAAAAAAGCACCCGTCTCGAAAATCCGAGACGGGTGCTCGACAAGCAAAGAATGAAACCGTGTGCCGCGCTAGCAAACCTGACGGATGGCAATACCCTTCTTGTACTCCTCCACCTTGGCAAAGTCACCCAGACCCGGGCACTCGACCACGTTGGCGCCAGTTGCCATCGACAGGCGCAGGGCGTCCTCGACGCACTCGGGGGCGTCGTGCCACACGGACAGGAAAGCGGCCAGGGAGGAGTCGCCCGCGCACACCGTCGACAGCAGCTTGACGTCGAAGGTGCGGTTGGCAAACCAGATGTGCTCGCTGTTGGAGAAGTACGCGCCATCGCCGCCAAGGGTCAGCAGTACGTTCTTAGCGCCCTTGGCATGCAGCTCGGCCATGGCACCCTTGACGGACTCGTCGTCGCCACCGCTCACCTTAATGCCAAAGATATCGAGCAGCTCGTCGTCATTAGGCTTAATCAGCAGAGGCTCCATGGCAATGAGGTCTGCCAGCTGATGGCTCGAGATGTCAAGCACGAACTCGGCACCCTTTGCCTTAACACGGCGAAGCACCTCGGCGAGGAAACCATCAGAGGTGTTGGGGGGCAGTGAGCCGCTAATGACCAGGCAGGTCATGTCGTCGAGCGAATCGATGAGCTCGAACATCTCCTGCTCGTTGGCCTCGTTGATGGCGGCACCGGCGTTGACCATGTTGTACTCGGTGTCGGGGCCCGCGTTGAGGAACACGTTGACGCGCGTGATGCCATCGGTCCACACGGGCTTGACGGGTACGCCCAGGGCCTCGGCGCCCTTGACGATAAACTCGCCCGAAAAGCCGGCGAAGAAGCCCAGGATCGTGGTGTCGACGCCGTAGTGATCGAGGGTGAACGAGACGTTGAGACCCTTGCCGTTGGGCGTGTAAACGGCGTTGCGGGTACGCGTGACGGTGTTGGCGTCAAGACCGTCGCAGGCGATGTTGTAGTCGATGGCGGGATTTGCAGTGAGCGTGTAAATCATGAATGTTCCTTTCACAAGGCAACGTGTTAATGAAAGTATATTCCACACATCGGTAAAAGGCTAGGACAACTCGGTAAACGGTGTGGAAGCGATGAAGTACGGCAGAACATGTCTCCCCCATGGGCGAACAAAAAAGGCGCCCCGGCCGAAACCGGGGCGCCGCATGCGCACGAATATGTCGCGTTTCGATTACTGACGATCGAGCTTGCGGACAGCAATGCGCTTGCTGTACTCGTCGACGTGACCAAAGTCGCCAATGCCGACGGACTCGGCAACGTTGGCACCGGTGGCCATAGCGAGCTTCATGGCCTCCTCGACGTTGTCGCGGTTCTTGTACCACTTGTGCAGGAACGCAGCGAGGGTGCAGTCGCCGGCGCAGACGGAAGAGACCAGCTTGATGTTGAACTCACGCTTCGCGTACCAGATGTCCTCGCCGTTGGAGAAGTAGGCGTCGCCGCGGCTACCACGGGTGAGCAGCACGTTCTGAACGCCGGCCTCGTGAGCCAGCTTCATGGCAATGCGGACCTCGTCGTCGGTATCGACCGGCACACCGAAGATAGCCTTCATCTCGTGATGGTTCGGCTTGATGAGCAGCGGCTTCTTGTGAGCGAGCTCCTTGAGCTTGTCGGAGGACAGGTCCAGGACGACGTCGGCGCCACGAGCCTGAGCGTGCTCCATGACCTGAGCCAGGAAGTCGGGCGTGGCTTTGGGAGGCACGGAGCCGGAGACGATCAGGCACTCAAGATCGCCCGCGGTGTCCAGGATGTTGTAGAGCTCCTCCTGGTGCTGCGGCGTAATCGGAGCGCCGGGGTTCAGGATGCCGTACTCGTGCTGGCCATCGTTGACGTAGGTGTTGATGCGCGTGATACCGTCGGTCCAGACCGGGCGGCACAGGCAACCGAGGTTCATGACCTCCTCGACGATAAACTTGCCGGTGAAGCCAGCGAAGAAGCCGAGCGCGACGGTGTCGACCCCCATCTTCTTGAAGGCGAAGGACACGTCGAGGCCCTTGCCGTTGGCCGTGTAGCTGGCCGAACCGGTGCGGACGTTCTCATCGGGCTCAAGCGGAGAGCTCGAAACCGTCATGTCGACAGCCGGGTTAGCAGTTAGCGTGTAGAACATTTACAGTACCCCCTGTATACGTGAGGGCCGCGTGGCCGGCCCATTCCAGCCACGCGGTTACCTCTGATACCAAATTAGCGAGCTGCGGACTCGAGCAGCGCCTTGACCTCGGCGGCGGTGTTGCAGGCGAGCGCCTTCTCGGCGAGCTCGTCGCACTCGGCCCTGGTCCACTGGCTGATGGTCTTGCGGGCGCGCAGGATTGACGGAGCGCTCATCGAGAACTCCTCCAGGCCCCAGCTGATCAGCAGCGGCTCAAGCAGCGGATCGGCAGCGGCCTCGCCGCACATGCCGACCATGATGCCGGCCTTCACGCCGCTCTCGATGATGTTCTTGAGAGAGCGGAGCACGGCGGGATAGTACACCTGGTACAGGTTGGAGATGGTGTCGTTGCCACGGTCGGCGCACATAGTGTAGCCAATCAGGTCGTTGGTGCCGATAGAGAAGAAGTCGGCGACCTCGGCCAGGCGGTCAGCGAGCAGCGAGGCGGCAGGCGTCTCGACCATAATGCCGACCTCGATGTTCTCGTTGAACTTGCGGCCCTCTTCGGTCAGCTCAGCCTTGCACTGCTCGACGAGCTCCTTAACGGCCACGACTTCCTCGACGCAGGTGACGAGCGGGATCATGATCTTGACGTCGCCAAAGGCGCTGGCGCGCAGCAGGGCGCGGAGCTGCACCTTGTACTGGTCGGGGTTGGCCAGGCAGTAACGCACGGCGCGGAAGCCCATGAAGGGGTTCTCTTCCTTGACCATGTGCAGGTACGGAATCTCCTTGTCGCCACCCACATCGAGCGTGCGGATGATGACCGGAGCGCCCTTAAGCGCACTGGCGACCTTGCGGTAGGCGTTGAACTGCTCCTCCTCGGAAGGAAGCTCGGCGGAGTCCATGAACAGGAACTCGGAGCGGAACAGGCCGATAGCCTCGGCGTCGTGATCGAGCGCGTTGGGCACGTCATCGGGGTTGCCGATGTTGCAGGCGATGATCTTCTTGATGCCATCGGCAGTCACAGAAGGCTTGCCGCGGAAGGACTCGAGGGCTGCCTTCTCGGCAGCGAAGGCCTCGGCCTTGGCGGTGTAGGCGGCAAGCGTCTCCTCGTCGGGATCGGCCTCGACAACACCCTTGCCACCGTCGACGACGACGGTCATGCCGTTGCGCAGTGCGGTGCAGCTGTTGGAAACCGAAAGGACGGCTGGAATCTCGAGGGCACGTGCGATGATCGCGGAGTGCGACGTACGGCCACCGGTCTCGGTGACGATACCGGCAACGTGAGCTTTGTCGATCGTGGCGGTCATGGACGGCGTGAGGTCGTGCACGACAACGACGGTGTTCTCGGGCAGGACGGAGAGGTCGACGACCTCCTTGCCCAGCAGCTCGGCCAGAATACCGGTGCGGATGTCGGCGATGTCGGCCGCGCGCAGACGGAACATCTCATCGTCCATGGACAGGAACATGTTCTCGAACATGGTCGAGGTGTCCATGAGCGCCTGCTCGGCGCAGGTGCCGCCATCAATGGCGGCGTTGATGGCGTCGGTCATGCCCGGGTCCTGAGCCAGGACAATGTGTCCGCTCATGATCTCGGCCTCGGCCTCGCCCACCGTCTCCTTCATGTGGTCGGCCTGAGCCTGGGTCTTATCGCAGAAGACCGAAAGAGCGGTCTGATAGCGCTCCTTCTCTGCTGCCGAATCAGCAACCTCGTGCGGCTCAAACGTCAAGTCGGGATCGACGGCGACCATGACGGTGCCGATACCGATGCCCTCAGAAGCGTTGACTCCCTGATACATTCCCATTCCTCTCTCCGTGTCATGTGATAAAGCGTTTTGCCATATCCATGACAAAAGAGCGCAGCTACCTTAAAACAGGTCACTGCGCCCCCAAACATGAACTTAGTTGTTCAACATGCGACCCGTTTGAGTTCTACTCGCCAAGACCGCTCTTGATGAGCTCGATGGCAGCAGCCAGAGCCTCGGCCTCATCAGCGCCGTCGCACTTGACCTCAACCTCGGTGCCGCAGGGGATACCAGCAGCCATGAGGGCCATCGGGGACTTGCCGTTGACCTCCTTCTCGGGGGTGACGACCGTCACGTCACAGGCGTACTTGCCCATGGTGGAGGCGAACAGACCAGCCGGACGCATGTGCAGACCCTGAGGATTAACGAGGGTAGCCTTCTCAGAAACCATAGTTGACTCCTTTTTTGTGTTTAACCCCTGTCATGCATGTGGCAGGAGTCAGATTCACGACGTTGTTTATATTAACTCACATCAAACGGTTTTTCATTGTGTTTCAGACGAATTATTGGACAGATGTGTTTGTCGTCCGCTTGCTCGCCTGGCGGGGCGGTTAAGTTTGCTGCTCTACAGTCCTGCGTAAGACGGAAAGCACATTAAGTGCTTTCCTTTGCGTGCGGAACTCGCGACAAACTTAATCGCCCCGCCCGGCGAGCAAGCTGCGGAAACTCGGTCGGTCCAGAGCAATGTCGGCTGAAAGGAATTCTGGCTGATGGGATCAACCGGTGTGTTCTCTATTTTCGAAAAAGGCGGAGGCCCTGGAGAGGGTCTCCGCCTTTATTACAGGGGGCGATGTAATTCGCGAACTGTGGGATTAGACCAGGCGGGCGTTGATCGTCTTTGCGATCTCGGCGGCGTCGGTGGAACCCTTGACGGTGGCACGGAAGTCCTCGTCCATGAGCGCCTCGGCGACCTTGGACAGGATCTTGAGGTGCGTGGTGCCAGCCTGGGCACCCGGGATGAGCAGAGCGATGGCCACGTTGACGGGAGCGCCGTCCATGGTGTCCCAACCGGTCACGCCAGACTCGTCCTTGACGACGATGACGGCAGCCTCGGTAATGGCGTCGGACTTGGCATGCGGAATGGCGAAGCCCTCCATCATGCCCGTGGTGCCCTCGGCCTCGCGAGCCAGGAAGGCGTTCATCACGGCGTCGGCGTCACTGGCGATACCGGCCTTGACAGCCTGGTTGGAAACGAAGCTCAGAGCCTCGTCACGAGAAGTGAAGTCCTCGGCGACAAAAACGTTCTCGACCTTCACAAAGTCGGCAGCCTCGGCCTTGGGGGCCTCGACAGCAGCGGGCTTGGGAGCCTCGACCGACTTAGAGGGAGCAGCAGGAGCGGCCTTCTGATTCTTCTCGAAGTCGTGCTTCTTGAAGGCCACGAACAGGATGCCACCGACCACGGCGCCGATGAGGATCGCGAGGACCCACAGCGGACCGTTCTCGACAACGGGCAGGACCAGGAAGCCACCGTGAGGCGCCGGATCGTGAACGTTGAACATAATGGTCAGGATCGAAGCGATAGAGGAACCGAGCATCATGATGGGCATGACGGGCCAGATGTTCTTGGTCATGAACGGAATGGCGCCCTCGGTGATGTGGGTGCAACCAAGGATGAGGTTGACGATACCGGCGTCATGATCCTCTTGGCTGAAGTACTTCTTGCCGACAACGACGGCGAAGGTGGTGATCAGCGGCGGAACGATGCAAGCGGCGGAGACGGCAGCCATGAAGTTGGTACCGAAGTTGTAGGTGTCGGTGCCAACACCGGCGGCCAGGGCCTCGGTGAGCATAGCGGTACCGGTGACATAAGCAGCCTTGTTGACCGGGCCGCCCATGTCAAAGGCGCACATGCAGCCGATAGCAAGACCCAGAACAACGGCGCCAGAGGCGGACAGACCCTTGAGGAAGTCCATCATGGCGGTGTTGATGGCAGCCATGGGGCCGGAAATGCCGAGCATGACCAAGCCGACGATAGCCGTCGAGAACAGCGGGTACAAAAAGATTGCCTTGAGGCCGTCCAGGTTCTTGGGCAGACCGGCAAAGACCTTCTCGAGCAGTAGGATGACATAACCGGCGAGGAAGCCACCGACGATGCCGCCGAGGAAGCCGAAGCCCACGCCGGCGCCACCGGCGTCGATCAGGCCGGTCTCGGCGTTAACAGGCAGGCCCTGGATGGCGATCATGCCGGCAACAAAACCGGGGACGAGCGCCGGGCGCTTGCCGATGGATTCGGCGATGTAGGCGGAAAGCACGGGAACCATGAGGTTCATGGCAATGCCGCCGATGATCTTGAGCATAGCGGCGAAGCTGTTGTAGTCGGCAGCCGTCGAATCGAAGGACGTGATGCCCCACAGGAACGAAACGGCGGTCAGGACACCACCGGCGACGACGAAGACCAGCATATGGCTGACGCCGTTCATAAGGTGCTTGTAGATGACGTGGCCGATGGACTCCTTCTCCTCGACCTCGTCCTCGACATCGGCAGCGGCTGCAACCGTGCTGTCGCCCTTGGCGGCGAGCGCGCGGTCAATCAGCTTACCGGCGGCCTCAACGGACAGGGCCTTGGAAACACCAACGGAAACCATGGGCTTGCCGGCAAAACGCTCGGCCTGGACATCCTTGTCAGCTGCGACGACGACGGCCTTGGCGCCAGCGATCTCGCTCTTGCTGAGCTCGTTCTCGACACCGACCTGGCCATGAGTCTCGACCTTAATGGTCAGACCTCGCTCGGCAGCTGCCTTCTCCAGCGCCTCCTTCGCCATGAAGGTGTGCGCAATGCCGGTCGGGCAACCGGTCGCGGCGATGATGTCAAACTTAGCCATGTGTCCCTCCTTTTTAAGTTTTGCGCCCGCAGGCGCTCCCCTACACGCGCGTCCTTGCGCGCTTTTCCACAACTGAAAGATACCAACCTACCGTCCGCGTGAGAAGAGACAAGGCGCAATTCTCCGGTGAAAGGTTCTTTCATAACCGTAAACGGTAGGTGAAAGTTTACCATCAACTCTTGAAACGGCAAGATGTATCTTGTAATTGAAAATCCCCCTATACTATGAGAATACAAAACGAGTCCGATTTTCATGCCAACCAGGAGCCATCCATGACCGATAGTAGCAAGAGCGCGCTTTCCCTCATTAGTACCCATCAGGGATATAGCGAGTCCGAGCAGCGCATTGTCGACTATATATTGGAGCACCAGTCCGAGGCGCCACGCCTCACGGCGGCTCAGCTCTCGCGCGCCGCCGCCACGTCCGAGGCGACCGTTTCTCGCTTCTGCCGCAAGCTTGGCTTTGGTAGCTTCCGCAGCTTTCAGTTTTCGTTGGCAAGGGATTTGGAAAGCCAGCGCAACGAGGGCCTGACTGACGAGGTCTCGCTCGACAATATGGAGCAGAGCCTCAAGAACATACTGGCTGCCAAGGTAAGCGAGCTTAATGCGACCATCGACGGGATCGACCACGATACGCTGGCGGCTGTTGTGCATGCCCTTAAGCATGCAGGGGTTATTGAGTTTGCGGCTGTGGGCAATACGAACGCGGTCGCGCTCGATGCGACGTTTAAGTTTTCGCAGCTG
The DNA here is from genome assembly GCF_003467545.1 of Collinsella sp. AM38-1BH. Lineage (NCBI taxonomy): Bacteria > Bacillati > Actinomycetota > Coriobacteriia > Coriobacteriales > Coriobacteriaceae > Collinsella > Collinsella sp. AM38-1BH. Next base: position 45,213 of record NZ_QSHC01000010.1, read on the forward strand.
GGCCTGCGCTGCATGGCAAGCACCATTAGCGAGACATCAATCGGCTTTGCGCTCACGTTGCGCCCGGGTGACGTCATCGTGCTTATCTCAAACTCCGGCAAATCGCGCCGACTGAATCGCATGGCAAAAGCGGCTCGCGACTGCGGCGCAACCATAGTCGTCATCAGCAGCGACAGCAAATCCCCGCTCGCGCGCCTGGCAGACTACACCTTTAATACCGTCAACCACGAAGCGCTGCTGACGACGGGCGACTTTGCGTTCTCTAAAATCAGCGCAACGATGATCATCGAGGTTATCTACAACTTCCTGCTGCCCGAAATCGAGGACGCGCGCGAGCATATCAGCTACTACGAGGAGCTCATCCAGCCGGACAAGGTCGTTGAGTAAAACGCGTTGTGGGACAAAAATTACAGTCTATTTTGTCCCACCAACACCGCTGATACGACCTAACCTCGAGCTTCTTCGAGCATCTGCTTGGCGTGGGCCAAGCTTGCCTCGGACTGATCGCCGCTGAGCATGCGGGCGATCTCGCCGGTACGCGCTTCGCCGGTTACCTCGTCCAATTGCGTCTGGGGAACATCGCCCGGTTCCTTGCTGACAACATAATGCTTGTCGGCCATGACGGCAACCTGTGCCAAGTGGGTTACGACAATCACCTGATGTGTAGCGGCGAGATCTGCCAGCACGCCTGCAAGCGCACGCGCCGTGGAGCCACCAACACCAGCATCAACCTCGTCAAACACCAGCGTATCGACACCGTCTGCGTTACCGAGGACAACCTTGCTTGCCAGCATGACGCGGCTTAGCTCGCCGCCCGACGCAATTCGGCGCAGGGGGCGCGGCGTCAAACCGGCACCGCTGCGGTATAGCAGCTCGTAGCTCGAAGGGCCAACGGGCGTCCACTCAGCACGGGGAAGATCACGTGACTCCCAGACGAGCTCGGCACTACCCATCTCCAAGCGCGCCATCTGGCGGCCAACCTCGTGGCAGAAGCGCGGGGCCGCCGTATTGCGAGCGCGCTTAAGTGCCTTGGCAGCGGCAAACAACTCGCGCTCGGCGATCCCGAGCGCCTCACGCGCCTGTTTGATCTGTTCATCGCCATCATCGACCAGGGACAGCAGCTCTTGCGAGCGATCGCGCATGGCAAACACATCGTCCATGGTGGGACCCCACTGACGCAACAGGCCCTTGAGGTCGGAATACCGCTCACGCATGCGAGCGAGCTCGCGCGGGTCGAAGGCGATGCCATCGCGATAGGCACGAAGCTCGTTCGCGCAATCCTCAAGGGAGATACAGGCATCCGAAAGCGCATCGGCAATGTCACCCAGTTTGCGATCGACGGCAGCCATACGGGAAAGCTCTGCCACGGCACTGTTCACGGCATCGAGCGCTCCCCCTTCGGCGGCAAGCGATGCATGGGCATCGTTAGCTGTGGCAACCAGTACCTCGGCATGTTCGGAGCGCGGTAGCAGTTCCTCGAGCTCCTCATACTCGCCCGGCTTGGGGTCGACCTCGCCGATGCGCTCGAGGGCAAAGCGCGCCTCCTCGACGCGGCTCCCCTGCGCACGCGAGGCCTCTTCGACACGTCGAACTTCCTTGGCGGCAGCGCGCGATGCCTTAAAGCAGGTGCGGTACGCATCCAGCGCCTCGAGCGCAGAGCGCCCCGCCCAGGCATCGACCATCGCAACGTGATGCGCCGGGTCGAGCAAGCGCTGATGCTCATGCTGCCCGCACAAATCCATCATCACGCCAACGCGCTCCGAAAGCTCGCGCACGCTGGCGATGCGGCCGTCAATTTTTACGCGACTGCGGCCCTCGGCGGAAAGGCTGCGCTGCACGGTGAAGCCTTCCGTGTCGTGCGGCCCGTCGAACAAGCGCGCCTCGACGCTCGCCAGCGCCTCGCCCTCGCGCACCATCGACGAATCCGCGCGCTCGCCCAAAATGAGCTTGAGCGCCGAGAGCAGCGCGGTCTTGCCGGCGCCGGTCTCGCCGGTCAGGACAGTCAGGCCGGCACTCGGCACCAACGTCGCCTCGCGAATGAGTGCAATGTTAGAAACCTGCAGCTCATCGATCATGACGGACTCCGTAGAATACGCGGCTCACCGAGTTATAAAAGCTCTCGGGGCCGTAATCGAGCAGCAGCACATCTCCGGGCCCACGACGCGCCGCCACGCTCTCGACGGTCCCATCGCAGGTAATAAACTGTCCATCGATAGCGATCGCCGGAACGCTCGGGCGGTCATCAGACATAAAGATTTCGACGACATCACTCGGCGAAGTCAAAAAGGCACGGGCCTGAATGGTGTGCGGGGCAATGGGTACGCAGACCATGCCCGTATAGTCGGGGCTCACGATGGGGCCACCGGCACTCAGCGCGTACCCCGTAGAACCAGTCGCCGTGGACACGACCACGCCATCACCACGCAAGCGATCGATATGGTGGTCCGACACTGTGATGTCAAACTCGACCATATCGGAAAGGGGGCCACGCGTGAGCGCCATGTCGTTGAGGGCGAACGTGCGCACAACATCCTTCGTGCCATCGTCGCGCACGGACACGATATCCGCGGCGATCGTGGCGCGACGGCTCACGTGCAGCTCGCCGGACAGGGCATCGCTCACGACCTGCAGGATGTCGCGCTCCTCCGGACTCGCAGCAGTTAAAAAGCCCAGGTGGCCATAGGAAAGACCGAGGATAGGAATCTCGCGATAGTTGAGGATACGAGCCGCGCGCAGCAGCGTGCCGTCGCCGCCGAGCGTAATGACCAGGTCGGCATCGTCAACATCGGGCGCGCTCTGGATCTTGGAGCGCTGATCGGCAGCCCATGCCACCTCGTAGCCCTGGCGCGAAAGCCAAAGCTCGAGCATCAGGCCACTCTCGACCGCCTCTTGCTTGTAGTAATTGGGAACCAGAAAGACCTTCATAGCGTTGCAGCTTTCTCGCTCAAAACCGATACCTGGGATTGCAGCTCATCGTCGGTGCGTTCACCGGGGGCAAACCTCGTGCCGTACAGGAAAAACTCAACGTTGCCCTTGGCACCATGAATGGGTGACACGCACACATCGACCGGGAACAGGCCCTTGGCAGCAAAGAGCTCAATCGCCGCCGCGAGTGTATCGCGGCGCACAGCGGGATCGGTCACAATGCCGCCCTCACCCACCAGCGCCGCCGGAGCCTCAAACTGCGGCTTTACGAGCGTGCAGAATGCGCCCATAGGTGCCAGGCACGCCAGCACCGCATCGATAATGTTCGCAATGCTGGTAAACGAGACATCACACACAGCCAGGTCGATGGCGCCCGCATAGCCAAGCTCGGGCAGCTGCGTCACGTTTGTGCGCTCATGCAGTGTCACGCGATCGTCCTGACGCAACGACCAATCGAACTGGGCGCGACCCACGTCCACCGAGACAACGGTCGCAGCTCCGCGCTTGAGCAGGCAATCGGTAAAGCCGCCGGTAGAGCAGCCAACATCCAGACAGGCAAGGCCCGTCGGATTGATGTCAAACGCATCAAGCGCGCCTTCGAGCTTAAGACCGCCGCGGCCGACATAGGGAATGCGCCCCTTCACGTGCAGCGGCAGACCCGGGGTCACCTTAAGGCCCGGCGAAGTCAAGCGCTCGCCGCCACTCGAGACCAAGCCGGCCATAAGAGTGCGAAGGGCATCCGCGCGATCGGCGCAGATGCCCTGTGAAATCAGTTCGTCATCAAGACGCACGCGTTTCATGAATGCCATCAACCATTCGTATCCGGAGATGCGGCTAGCTATCCTGGGATTCGTTTGCCGCGTCCTCATCGTATTCCTGCTCGAGCTTATCGGCCTCACGCGGAGTCAGCTCAAACTTGTCGACCATATCGACCGCGCGGGAGCCCAGCTCAATTGCCTCGTCAAACAGATCGAGTGAACGCTCCAAGGACGTATCCTTGGAGCGAACGGTAGCGATGATCTGGTCTAGACGGTCCGAGATCTCGTCAAAGTTGCGGACAGAACCCTCTGGCATGACTACTCCTCGACGGAGTCGGCCTCGACGGCCTCAGCAGCGTCCGCATCCTCGGCTAATACGCCGGCGGCAGCCTGAGCGGCAGCGACCTTGGCGGCCGCCTCGGCAGCCTGTGCCTCCTCGCGAGCGCGATCCTCGGCCAGCAGCTCCTGGTACAGGTCCTCGCCCGGCAGCTCCTCGCTGCGAGCGATCTTGCCCAGCACGCCGTTGACAAACGATGCGGACTGGTCGGTACCATAAGCCTTAGCGATTTCTACGGCCTCGTTGATCACGATAGCGTCCGAAACCTCTTCGTCGGTGAGGAAGCGCATCTCATAGACAGCGATACGCAGCAGATTGCGGTCGGCACCGGGCATGCGCATAAGATCCCAGTTCTTGGCGACGGCGCGCAGGGCACAGTCGATGCGATCAATATGCTCGTAGGCACCGCGGCAAAGCACCAGCGCATAGGGGTCGAGGGGACCCTTCGAGATCAAGAAATCGCCCTCGAGGACGCGCTCGAGCGGGCTGTCCGTGGCCTCGGCCTGGAACAGCAGCTGCAGCGCCTGACTGCGGGCAAGCGTGCGCCCGCGATAAACCTTAAGGCTCAAAGGTTACTCCTTGGGGAAAACGAGGCCGTCGATGCAAACGTCAACGCGCTCGACCTCAACGCCCACCTGGGCATCGATGGCGGCGACAACTGCGGCGCGAACGGCCTCGGCGAGTTTCTTGAACGGATAGCCAAAGAACACCACGACACGCACGGTGAGTGCGAGCTTGTCGCCGACGACCTCGGCCTCGACCGCCGGCTCGGAAGCCGGGGCCTTGGACGAGAGCATCATGGAGACAAGGTTGGTGGCAAGGTCCTTGACGCCAACGGAGGCGATGCCCTCGACATCGGACACGGCGCGCGAGACGATGGCGGTCAGAACATCGGGCGAAATGCCGATACCGTCAATCTTGATTTCCTGGGGCATGAGTCCTCCTAGAAGAGTTGGTTGCTAGACGCGGGAGACGAACTTGCCGTCGCGGGTGTCAACCTTGATGACCTCGCCCTCGTTGAGGTACATGGGGACCTGGATGACAGCGCCGGTGTCGATCGTGGCCGGCTTGGTGGAACCCTGGACGGTGTCGCCCTTAAAACCCGGGTCGGTCTGGACAATGGTGGTCTCGATGAACATCGGCGGGGTCACGCCCATGAGCTCATCGTCGGCGAAGAGCAGCTGGCAGATGTCGTTCTCGCGCAGCCACTTGGAGTTCTCGCCCACCATGTCCTCGGGAACGGGAACCTGCTCATAGGACTCGTTGTCCATGAAGATGTAGTCGGTGCCATCGTTGTAGAGGTACTGGAACTCACGGGTGGTGAGCATGACGCTCTCGAACTTGGTGCCGGCGTTGCAGGTGTTCTCGACGACGCGGCCGCTCTTGATGTCGCGGGTCTTGTAGCGCACAAACGCGCCACCCTTTCCCGGCTTGACATGCTGGAACTCGACGATGGTGTAGACCTTGTCCTTAATGCGGAGACCGAGGCCGTTCTTGAAGTCGGCGGTAGAAATGGTAGGCATAGCGACCTTTCTTGTTATAGGCAGAACGCACAAGCGTCCAAGTTACATACGACCGAAATTATACACTTGCAGACGGCGCCTGCAGCGAGCGCATAAAAAGAGAACGCGGGGCGCCCGAATCTATCCGAACGTCCCGCCCCACAAAAGTAGATTTTAAGGCATGTCCCAAAAATCTACCGAGGTGTTTTAGCAATCGATGACGCGGAGGTCATGCGGGGTCTTGGTGAAGGGCTCGTAGCCGTTCTCGGTGACCACGCCGTAGTCCTCCAGGCGCACGCCGCCCACGCCGGGCAGGTAGACGCCGGGCTCCATGGTGACAACCGAGCCAACCTCGATGATATTCTTGCTGCGGTTGAAATTGGGCAGCTCGTGGATGTCGATACCGACGCCGTGGCCCAGGCCATGGTTATAGTAATCGCCATAGCCGGCATCGCCGATGATCTTCTTGGAGAGCCTGAAGATGTCGTTGCCCTCGACGCCCGGATGGATGGCGGCGACGCACTCCTCGTGCGTACGGCGCACGAGCGCGTACAGGTCGAGCTGCTCCTGGGTAGGCTCGCCCATCACGACGGTACGCGTCATATCGGAGCGGTAGTCGCAATAGCCCGCGCCGTAATCCATGAGGACGAAGTCGCCCTTCTCGATCACGCGGTCACTCGGGACGGCGTGCGGGTTCGCAGTGTTGGGACCGCTCGCGACGATGGAGCCAAAGGCCAAGCTGTCGGCGCCGTTGGCGAACATAAAGTTCTCGAGCTCGTTGCGAACCTGCTTCTCGGTCATACCAGGCTTAATAAAGCCGAGCATATGCTGGAAGGCGGCGTCGGTGATCGACTGTGCGTGGCGCATGAGCTCGATCTCCTCGGCATCCTTGACGGCGCGCATCTTACGGATATCGTCGTGCATCAGCGGCAGCATGCAAGCGACGGAGCGGTCCTCCAGGCCGCGCTGAATGCCCTGGTAGAAGTTAATCTGCATATCGTCCTCGACAGCGCAGACGCGGCACTTGTTGGCCGCGATCTTGCCGGCGACCCAACCGGGGATGGTGCCCTCGTCCATGTCGTAGACCCAGGGACTGCCGGCGGGCGTGTTCTCCTCAAAGCTGTTGAGATAGCGCGAATCGGTATGGAACAGGCACTGGTCAGCCGTAATAAACGCCGCGTGCGGAAACTCGAAGGTGTAATCGAAGACGCCCTTCACGCCCGTAAGCCAACGAAGATTTGCCTCGTCGCGTACCACGATGGCGTCGTAGCCACGCTCGACCATCAGGGCACGGACACGCTCGATACGACCGGCAGGACCGGCAGCAAACTCAGACATGCAGATTCCTTTCTTGTTGTCGTCACATACAGACGGGACGGGCTCAATCAGCGTACGAAAACGCAAGCGATTCGTAACCGATTGAAAACCCGTCCCTCAACATGATACGAAAGACGATGGATGTCAATAAATCTTAGAGAAGTTCCTTACGAGAAGCCAGATACGCCTGGGCATGGCGCTCGAGAACCTCGTCCTCCACGCTGGTCAAACGTATAGCGCCAAGCGCCGCGGGCAACGGCAGCATGCTACGGTTCGAGCGCGCAAACTGCTGCCTGCGGAACTCCTCGACAAACGCGGTAGGCTCCAGGTCGAAGGCAAGTTCCTCGATGTCAAAGTCCTCCAGGCAGTCATCGACATCAAACACATAGTCGATATCGAAGTCGCAGGCATCATGTGCTAGGCGTGCCTCAAAGCGCATGCCCTCGGACAACAGCTGGTAGGCAGGGACCTGCGAAGCGGCATCGCCCAAGCAGGCGCGCAGGGTGCGTTCCCCCATCTTGCCAAAATCGAGCGCATGCCGAGCGCTCGGGTTCGTGGCCGTCAGCACGTCCTTGCGGGCAGTCTGAGACCATTGGACGGCATTGACGAGCGCGACCTCCTCACCAGCAAGAATCTCGGAGACAGTCTCAATAAACTGATTCCAGCGCGACTTGCTGCTCGAAAGCATGGTGCCAACAAGTACCGCATAGCCGAGCTTGAGGTCCTCGGGGTCCGCTTCGCGAACAAGGTCGAGGTCACACACGACCAAGCCCGGTTCGGGACGGAACGCGATAGCGGGAAGCGCATTGGCCGACGAGGCGACGAGCGGCTTCATGGTCGTCGCGACCGTGAGCATGGCGTCGAAGGTCGTCGGCAGCAGCGCGCACTCAGTTCGGCCGCACCACTGGTTGGCGCACCAGCTAACAACCGAGCAGGTCGCCGTGTCGCCGACGGCGACAACGAGATCGTCACAGGTAATGCCGTTAGCCGACAGGGCGCCAAAGACGGTATCGGCATCGGCCAGCGTGGCACCGGCAGGCGAAACCTCGAGGACGAGCGGCGACACGGCAAAGCCAGCATCGACCAGAGCGTGCTCAACGACCTCGCCAAAACGCTCTGACGTGGCGGTGTTCCAAACGACCATCGCACGCTTAGGCTTGCCCACGGCCGAGGCAAACATACGCGACAGCTCATCGAACGCGCCCAATCCGACACGGACATCGACGCTGCGGTTTTGGAAATTGATCAGTTGACGGCGAATCATAGCAGTCCACGCTCCAAAAGCATCTCGGCACAAAGGTAGGAAACGTCCTCGAAGGACTTGTTGCGAATATCAAGGGTAAGGTCGGCTGCCTGGCGATACAGCGGACGGCGATGCTCAAACAGGCGCGCGGCATGCTCGGGCGAGCGGAAATCGGGGCGCGTGTCGCACCGACGAATCTGGCGCAACGAGTCCTCGAAGTCGCCCTCGAGGTACACGCACGTACCCATTTCGTGCATCAGTTTAATGTTCACTGGCGTCTCGACGATGCCACCCCCGCACGATACCAGCAGGCTGCGCTCGCTTTGAAGCGAACGGAGTGCCGAGGTCTCGAGCTCGCGAAAACGATCCTCGCCCTCGGTCTCAAAAATCTCGGTAACCGACTTGCCGCATCGACGCACGACCAGGCGGTCGGTATCGATAAAACGCCGCTTGAACATGGTGCCGACGTTGCGCGCGAGCGTCGATTTGCCCGCGCCCAAAAAGCCGATAAAGAAGATATGGTCGCAGCCGTGTTTGATGTGCTGGGACATAGCGAGACCTATTCCTCGCAGGGAAGGTCGCGCAGGGCCCGGCGCTCAAAGATACGGAAGATCTGCGTGTACCACAGGTCCTGGGTTGCTTGCGGCTTGACCAGGATGGTATCGACGCCGGCAAAGTTGCCGCTCCACACGTCCGTGTAGAGCTGATCACCGATCAGCACCGCCTCATCGGCCGTGGCGCCGAGGCGCTTAAGACCCGCCTTGAGGGCAAACGGAGCCGGCTTCATAGCGTGGCTGATGGCCTCGAGCCCCAACTCGCGTGCAGAGCTCATGACCTGGTCGCGATGCCAGTTGTTGGACACCATGCACAGCTTAAAGCCTTTGGCACGGGCGGCATCGAGCCAAGCGGAAACCGCGGCGGGAACCTGCTCGGTATCGCGCGGCACCAGGGTGTTATCGCGATCGAGCAGAATGGCGCGTTTGCCGTCGGCCCACAGGGTATCAAGGTCGATGCGATCGACCGAGGCAACGTATCGTTTGGGGCTAAAAATCCTCATGCTAATTCCAAGACTGTTGATGTTCTTCGTAGGTTTGCGAGAAATACTCCTCGTCCTGTGTAATGTAGAAATACAGGTCATCGGAGTCGGTCGGCTCAAGGGTGGCCTTGAGCGCCTCGAGCGACGGAGAACAGATGGGCGTGGGCGGCAGGCCCTCGTGCTTATAGGTGTTATACGGGCTATCGCTCTGCAGGTCGTCGGCGGTAACCTCGCCGCCGGTAACATACATCATGGTCGCATCGCTGTTGAGATAACGCAGACCGTCAAGCTTACCGGCAAGGCGGTTGTAGAAGACCGAGGCCACGTGCGACCGTTGATCGGCGTTGAGACCCTCGCGCTCAACGATAGAGGCAAGGTTAACGATGTCGTAATCGGACATCTCCACACCGTAGCGCTCCTTGATCTTGGCCTCGCAGCTGGCAAAGTCAAGCGACTTGTACTCGGTCTTAAACTGATCGAGCATGGCGCGAATCACTTCATCGGCCGTCGGCGAATCGCCCAGCGAATAGGTCTTGGGGAACAAGAAGCCCTCGAGCGAATCGTTTGCAGCACCCCTAAGGAAGCTATAATCGTCCACGTAGTTGGAGGCCTTGGCCTGGTTGAGGAAGTCTTCCTTAGAGATGCTGTCGTAGGCCTGGGCCACACGGTCGGCGACTTGATCGACCGTCAAGCCCTCGGGAATCGTCAGCGCATTGGAGCCCGCGTTGGGGCCTTCCATGAGTTGCTGCACCACCTTAGTCGTATCCATGAGCGTGGTGAACGAATAAGTACCGGGCTTAAGCGACATATCGGCGTTGAGCTTTTTTACCGCCGCATAGTAATCCTTGGGATTTTCGACGATATGGTTCTCGGAGAGAATCGAGGCGATCGTATCGCCCGAAGCACCGTCGGGAATGGTCACCGTAACCTGCTGACCAGCCGTGACCTTCGAATCCTCGCCGGCAAAGAAGCCCTTGACGACTGGCACGACAAAGAAAACGATCGCGACAAGCGCAAGCACGGCGACGACGCCACCGATAATCATAGGCACCGGGGAGCTTTTCTTTTGGGCACCACGGCGGGCGTGCGTGTTATAGCTCGATCGCGTGGCCGGAGCAACGCCGTGCGAGCCATGAGCGTGATACGAATGCGATTGGGGGGCCTGCGTTCGCTGGATAGGTGCCTGCTGCTTAAAGCGGGTACCGCCTGTAGGCTGGGCTGTACGAGCAGTGGGCTGCTGACCCGTCCGCTGAGCAGGTTGGGCCGAACGAGAGGAGGACTGCACCGGGCGCGCGGCAGGCTGAGCTGCGCGCTGTGTCGGCTGTGCCGGACGCTGGCCAGGTTGGGTAGGGCGCGGCACAGGCTGTCCCTGGCGAATCGGCTGGCGCGGATCGGAAGCGCTAGGCATGCGAGACCTCCTCGTTTTTACGATCAAGCCACGTCTGCAAAAACAGACTAGCGGCAATCATGTCAATCTTGCCCCTCATCTGCTTTTCGTTGAGTCCCTGCTCGCGCAAGATGCGCTTGGCCTCTTGCGAGGACAGGCGCTCGTCCTCAAACTCCAGCGGAAGTTCGAGCTCGTCGGCAATCTTTTGCGCTACGGCGGCGACGCGCTCGGCCTGGGGGCCGGGCTCACCGGCCATGGTCAAGGGACGTCCGCTTACCAGGATATCGGGCTCATAGTCCTCGACCATGTAGCGAAACGTCTTGGACATACCGGTGACCTCAGCAGCCGGAAGCACCTTGACAGGCATTGCCATCTTGCCATCACGGCTTGAGACGGCAATACCGATCCTAGTCTCCCCTATGTCCAGCGCGAGCGCGACCACAGCGACTACTTAGGTTCTTAGGCGCCGAGCGCGGTCTTGGCGGCCGCGATGGCATCGGCGATACCGGCAGCGTTCTTGCCACCGGCCTGGGCCATGTTGGGACGACCGCCACCGCGACCATCGACCAGGCCCGCGATCTGCTTGATCACGTTGCCGGCGTGGAAACCGGCCTTCACAGCGTCATCGGAGCCGGCGGCGAGCAGGGCCGGGGTGCCCTTCTCGGTAACGCTGGCAACTACGCAGGCGACGGGGCCGGCAACCTTCTGGTGCACGGTATCCCAGACGTTGCGCAGGTCTGCGGCCTCGAGACCCTGGAGCTCAGCGACGACGAGCTTGTAGCCATTCAGCTCGACAGCGCCGTCGATGGCGCTGGAAATGGCGTCGGAGGAGCCACCGGTCAGAGCCTTCTTGAGCTTGTTAGAAGTCTCGCGCAGCTCGGCCTGCAGGTTCTCCACGCGGGCGGGAACCTCGTCGACGTGGCACTTGAGCGCAGCGGCGGCAGCGTCGACGAGCGCCAGGCGGTCGGCCATGTAATCGAGAGCGCCCTTGGAGGTCACGGCCTCGATACGGCGGACGTTCGAGCCCGTGGAGGACTCGGAAATGATCTTGAACAGACCGATCTCGGCGGTATTGGCGGCATGCGTACCTCCGCAGAGCTCGCGGGAGAACGGCTGATCCTCGGCGCCCACGGAGACGACGCGGACGACGTCTCCGTACTTCTCGCCAAACAGGGCGACAGCGCCGGCGGCCTTGGCCTCATCGATGCCCATGACGCGGGTCACGACCGGCTTGGAAGCGAAAATCTGCTGGTTGACCAGGTCCTCGACAGCCTTGAGCTGCTCGGAAGACAGAGCCTCGAAGTGCGTGAAGTCAAAGCGCAGGTGCTCGGGCGTCACGAGCGAGCCGGCCTGGGAGACATGCTCGCCCAGGACCTGCTTAAGCGCGGCGTCGAGCAGGTGGGTGGCGGTGTGGTTGCGGCGCAGGAAACCACGGCGCTCGGCGTCGAGCGCGGCGGTCACGGTAGCACCGACGGTCAGCGTACCCTCGGCAACGTGCGCGACGTGGGCATACAGGCCGTTGTGGTTCTTGGTATCGGAAATGGTCAGCGCAACGCCCTCGGCGGAAAGCTCGCCGGCGTCGCCCTGCTGGCCGCCCATCTCGGCGTAGAACGGGGTACGGTCGAGCACAACCTCGACGTCCTCGCCGGCGGCAGCGGACTCGACGGACTCGCCGTTGCGCACGATGGCGACAACCTTGGCGCACTCAATCACATCGTTGTCGTAACCGTCGAACTCGGTCGCGGCAACCTTGTCGGAAAGCTCGACCCACACGTCGTTGAAGCTGCCCCAGGCGTCGCCCTTGGCATTGGCGCGAGCGCGGGCCTTCTGGTCCTCCATGCAGGCGGCGAAACCGTCCATGTCGACGTCATGGCCAGCAGCACCGGCGATCTCGACGGTCAGGTCGATGGGGAAACCAAAGGTGTCGTGCAGCTTAAAGGCAACGTCGCCCGGAAGGACGGCGCCGTCGGCGAGCGCTGCCAGGGCCTCGTCAAGATAAACGCGGCCGTTGTCGAGCGTCGTGGAGAAGCGCTCCTCCTCGGAGGCAACGATACCCTTGACGAGCGCGACGTTCTTGAGCAGCTCAGGATAGGCCTCGCCCATCTGAGCGTTGACCTCGTCGATAAACTTGGTCAGGAAGGCGCCCTCGATGCCCAGCAGACGACCGTGGAACACGGCACGACGGAGCAGGCGGCGCAGGACGTACTCGCGACCCTCGTTACCGGGCAGGACGCCGTCGGAGATCATAAAGTCAACGGCACGGGAGTGGTCGGCGATGATGCGCAGGGAGCGGCTGGCACCGGAGTAATCGTCGGCGTCATAGGTCTTGCCGCTGATCTTCTCACCGAGCTTGATGAGGTGCTGCATCAGATCGCCGTCGTAGTTAGCGGTCTTGTGCTGCATGATAGCGGCCATGCGCTCCAGACCCATGCCCGTATCGAGGTTGCGGTGCGGCAGCTCCGGCATGGAGCCGTCCTCCTGGCGGTCGTACTGGGTAAACACGAGGTTCCAGAACTCAAGGAAGCGGTCACAGTCGCAGCCAGGCTTGCAGTCGGGGCTGCCGCAACCGACCTCCTCGCCCATGTCAAAGTAGATCTCGGAGCACGGACCGCAGGGGCCGGTGGGGCCAGCGGCCCAGAAGTTGTCGTCCTCGCCCAGGCGGGAGATGTGATCCTCGGCAACGCCCAGAGAGCGCCACACATCGTGGGTCTCGTCGTCTTCGGTAAAGACGGTGAAGTACAGGCGGTCGAGCGGCAGGTTGAACTCCTTGGTGATGAGCTCAAAAGCCCAAGCGCAGGCCTGCTGCTTGGAGATGCCGCCAAAGGAGAAGTCGCCGAGCATCTCAAAGAAGGACAGGTGACGGCCGTCCTCACCGATGCAGTCGATGTCGTTGGTGCGGACACACTTCTGGCAGGAGATCGCGCCGATCTCCTTCATGGTCTTCTTGCCCTGGTAGTACTCCTTAAACTGGTTCATGCCTGCGTTGGCAAGCAGCAGCGAAGGATCGTCGGGGACGAGGGACGAAGAAGGATAGAGCTTAAGACCGCGCTCCTCAAAGAAGTTGAGGAACTTGGAGCGAATCTCGGCCGTAGTCATTGACGGGTAGTCAGCACTCATAGAGGGAATCTCCTCAGTTTCACATCGAAACAGTTCAAACGTAACGATATTACCATCCCACCGCGCCTGTGCAAAAAAGAGGGCCGCCAAACAGCGACCCTCCAGCGAAAGTGCACGTTATTTAGGTCTGTCAAATACTTTGAAAAAAAATGATTTCGGTAAAATTTCATATAAGAATCGTCCGGAAGGAGCGATCGATGAATAGCAAACGGTTTGTCGTGAATGCACTAACCTCAGTAGCCCTTTTAGCAATCTTCGCTTACTCGAGCTGGTATGTGAACCAGCCGAGATTTGGCTACGCATTGTACGCAGTAACATCTGGCGATAAAGCGTATTGCACCCTAAGCGCAATTGACGCCATCTTTTTCTATGTGGCTGGCCCCTTATCAATCGCTTTGATCGCGTTTCTTGTCATTTACAACTTCAAGAAACGTTAATGGGACCTATTTAGCATCCGAATCGTCCATGGAGCCGTCGATGCCGGTTTTGGTGTCGTCCGTATTGGAATCGTCATCCCTGGCGAAGGGGTTCTTGAAAAAACCGGTCGCATCGGGCTGCAGGCCCGAGAGCTTAATCCAGGGATTATCGAGCTCAGGCTTGGGCATGGCCTTGGCCTCGGGCGCAGTCTCGTTGCCGATGAGCTCAGACTCGTAAATGAACGTATCATCTCCGAGCGCGTCGTAGGCGGCGACCGGGTTGCCATCGGCATCGCGGTACGGCGTGCCCTTAAACACGGCGCCGTCATAGGCCACGAGCTGGCGGCCGGTCTCATTCTCGAAGTAGTACACGAAGATACCCTTGAGGGCCGCGCACAGCGGAATAGCGATAACCATGCCGATGGGACCCATGAGTGCCGAACCGATAACGAGGGCCGTAAGGCTCATGACGGGATGCACCTGCACCGAGCTCTGCATGACCTTAGGCGAAATCACGTTATCGGTGACGTTTTGTGCGACCATCGTCACGATGAGCGTCCATAACGCCAACATGGGGCTGAACATAAAGCCGAGTACCGTAGCGATTGCTGCGCTCACCCAGGGACCGACGACCGGAACCAAATGCATGATGCCGGTAAAGATAGCCATGAGCGCCGCATACGGATGGCCGATGATCATAAAACCGATAAAGGCAAGGAAGCCACCGCAGATGGACGTCACGACCATGCCGCGCATATAGCCGCCGACCGAGCGTGAAAGGATGGCAACCATAAAGCGGTACGAGGTCTCTTTTTCCTGTCCGATGATGGTGCAGACCTCGTGGTGCATGCGGGGATAATCGCAGGCAAGCCAGTAGGCAAGCACCAGACCCAGGAAGATGACGAACAGCTGCGAGGCCGTGTTGGTAATGAACGGAAACACACCGCGGCCGAGCTCGGCAGCGATTTGCGAGACGTACTTGGACGCTACGGTAACCAGCGAAGAAAGATTGTCGTCCAGATACTCCTTGAGCGGAGTGTTGTTGAGCGTCTTGGCGTGCGAGAGCATCTCGTTGAGATCGCCACCCGCAACACGAAGCTGCTCGGGCAGGCGGCTCAGGACTTCCATGATTTGACCGAGCAAAATAGGCGAGAGGATGCAGACGACGCCGACGAGCACGGCAACAACCACAATGAGCGCGATGAGCGAACCGAGGCCACGTCCGACGCCGTGATGCTCGAGCCAGTTGGTGATCGGGGACATCACAAAAGCAATAATGGAGCCGACGGCGAGAAACTCGATAACCGGTGCCAGGATGCCCATAAGGTTAAAGATGACAGCAGCAATAACAATGCAGCCGACAACAGCCCAAATGCGCAGCGTCATAATGCGGGTGCCGCGCAGCGCGCGATCGGTTTGCTGGGGGCGCTCACTCATGAACGAATCATCACTCCGTCGGGGTCGATCTTGTCCTGAATCTTCTTAAGCGTGCGGCGCAGCAGACGCGAAACCTGCACCTGAGAAATACCCAGCTTCTTGGCGATCTCGATCTGGGTCATGCCCTTCACGAAGCGCAGCTCGATCACCTCGCGCTCGCGCGGCGAGAAATCGCGAATGGCCTCCTCAATCACCAAGCGGTCATCGGTAAAGTCGAGTTCATTGTCCTCGTCGGCATAACGGTCGAGAATCGAAGGCGAATCGTCGGAATCAGATGTACCGGGAGCCTCGATAGGCACCGAGGTATAGGCCGAAGACGATTCCATAGCCTCGAGGACCTCGTCGACAGTCACATCTAGATACTCAGCGATCTCCTCAACCTTGGGCGAACGCTGCAGCTCGTTGGTAAGTTTGTCAGTAGCCTGGTTGACCTTGGCCGAGAGCTCCTGCAGACGACGCGGCACGCGTACGCTCCAGCCCTTGTCGCGGAAATGGCGTTTGATCTCACCCAGGATAGTGGGTGTCGCAAACGTCGTGAACTCAAGTCCGCGTTCAGGGTCAAAGCGGTCGATAGCCTTGAGCAAGCCCAGATAGCCGACCTGCAAAAGGTCATCGAGTGGCTCGCCGCGATTCTTAAATTTGTTGGCAAGAAACCTTACCAGGTTCATATGGGACATGACGAGCTGCTCGCGGGCGTCCGGATCACCGGTCTCCTTGTAGCGGCGAAACAGCTCGCGGGTTTTCTCCTTATCCCAAGCGGTCTTGCCGCTCCGGGAACGTTCGGTCATATTAGATATCCGCCTTGAGGTCGAGGGAAAGCGTCAGGGGCGCCGCGGTCTTTTCGTAGGAGTCGCACACGCTTGCAAGGATGAGCTCGGCATACACCGCAGCCTGGTCGTCTTCATCGACAGTCGCCTGATCGCCAAAGGTAAAGGTCATGCCCACGTGCGATTCGTCGACATCGAATTTGATCGAGATATCGTCGGAATCAACAGCCGTGCAGCCAAAGATGAAGGCTTCCTCGGCAGCCATGCGGATGTCCTCGATGCGATCGACAGACATGGAGCACAGGGCACCAACGTTGGCCGCCGTCATGCGCACAAGGCGAGCGAGACGCGGGTCACCAGCAACGGTAAGCGTGATGGGGCAGGTTGCTTCGCTACTCATCTCAGGACTCCTCAGAGGTCTCGGCGGGCGTATAGGTGTAATACTGAGCCGGCCTGGCTACAGACTTGTGAGCCACATCTGCGCCATCGGCGGCCTCGTCCTCGCCAATTAGGACGCGCTCGGTGGGCTGCTCGGCCTCCGCAGCGGCAGCGGCGAGCTTGCGCTCGGCGTCAGCTGCAGGTGCCTTCACCTTATTGAACAGCTTCTGCACGGCACCGGCGGCAGAATCGGTCACGCTCGACACGGCGTTGCTGGCCTCGGCCATACTGCCCGTGACCTCGGAAATGTCGCGAACGACGGCCTCAACCTCAACGAGGTTGGACGTCAGGGCGTCAACGGCGGTCTTGCTCGACTTAAGCAGCGGCTCAATCTGGGCAAGTGCCGGTGTAAGTTCGTCGACAGCGCCGTCGAGTTTTGCCACCACCGGCTGCGCCTCGGCGATAGTGTTGTTGAGGTCGGTTACGGTCTTATCGAGCGAGTCGACAACGGTGCGGGTCTTGCGCAGCGTGAGCGCGAGCTCAGCGATAGCCCACACGCCGGCAATGGCAAGCACCAGCAGGGCAATTTGAATGGGACTCATACAAGCCTCCCGGAAAAATCGAAATACAGACGCTGTTCATGGTACCCCAAAGAAGGGGAAAGATACCCAAAGGGAATGTGCGAGGTGCCAATGACCTACTTGGGCGCGTTACCGCTACGGTCACGTTCGCTTTGCTCCACACGCCACTCTTCCCAACCGCGGCCGGCAGGCTGCCAAAAGGCACCATGTTCCAGGCCGTCGGGCAAGTAGCGCTGATCGACCCAGCCTTCGGGATAATCGTGCGGATACTTGTAAACGCCGTACTCATCGCTACCAGGGCGATGGCGATCGCGTAGGTAACTGGGCACCTCGCGAAGACCACTGCTGTGGATATCGGCTAGCGCCGCATCGATCGAGGCCTCGCACGCATTGGACTTAGGCGCCAAGCACACATAGAGCGCAGCTTGTGCCAGGTTAATGCGACATTCAGGATAGCCAATAACTTCAGCAGATTTAAAGGCAGCATGCGCCACCAAAAGTGCCTGCGGATCGGCATTACCAACGTCCTCAGAAGCCTGAATCATAATACGGCGAGCGATAAACTTGGGATCTTCACCCGCATCAATCATGCGCGCGAGCCAATAGATCGTGGCATCGGGGTCGCTACCGCGCATAGACTTAATAAACGCACTGATAATGTCGTAGTGCATGTCGCCGTTTTTGTCGTACGAAAAGCCACGACGCGGGTTGGCAATTTTTACGTCATCCACGGTGATGGGATAGCGCTCCCCCGCCGCCGGCGCCGGCGTTCCCTCGGTATCGGGACGCGTGACGGCAATCTCGCTCGCCAGTTCGAGCGTCGTGAGCGCCGAGCGAGCGTCACCCGCTGCCAGCGTGCAGATGGTCTTAACCGTATCCTCATCGACCAAGAACTTGCCGTTCAAACCCTGCGGAGCCTCGAGTGCACGCTCGATCAGCGTGGCAATGTCCTCGTCTTTAAGATGCTCAAGCTCCACCACGCGACCGCGCGAGAGCAATGCCGAGTTGACCTCGAAGTACGGATTCTCCGTCGTGGCGCCAATCATAATAACGGTACGGTTCTCAACCGCATGCAGCAATGCATCCTGTTGTGACTTCGAAAAGCGATGAATCTCGTCGATAAACAGGATGGTGCGACGGTCGTACGTATTCAGACGCGTCTTGGCCTCGTCAATCACGCGGCGAAGATCCTTTACGGTGCCCGTCACGGCGCTGACTTCGACAAACTCGCTCTTGGTATGGTTGGCGATAATGTGGGCCAGCGTCGTCTTGCCCGTACCGGCCGGCCCGTACAGAATCACACTCGACAGCACGTCGTGCTCAATCGCGGCACGCAGCCATGAGCCCTTACCGACGGCCTTTTGCTGGCCCACGTAATCATCGAGCGAATTGGGGCGCATGCGCACCGCGAGCGGCGCATTTCTAAAGGAACGCTCGCGCGTCGAGGCAGAAAAAAGGTCGTCCATAGCCATCCCGTGCATCAATCAAAATCGTTGTTGACCAACAGTATACCGAAAGGATACGAACTACCGTTCGTTAATATAGGTGCGGTGCGGAAACTTTAAACCCGGGAACAGCTTGCTCGTGAGCTCGCAGAAATAACCGTCCGTCATGCTCGCGATGTAATCCACCACGGCTTGATCCTTGTCGTCCTGCCAGGCATACACGCGATCGTAGTAAGAAAGCTGCTGCTCAATGCGAGAAATGTGATGCTTAAAGATGTACGAAGACTCGTCGCCTTCGTTTATGTCCCGCAGGCAACGGCCGTAGAGCTTTTCGAAGGCCTCTCGCAGCTCCGCTTCGGAGTCGCCTTCGATACCGCCCTTGCTATAGATTTTCTCGTAGTTCTCGCGCTTGGCTCGGCGTATTTCCTCAAACAGGTCCTCGCTCATCTCGATGCGCGGCTTGCCATAGCTGTGCTCGACGATATCGATGGAAGCGTGCGTGAGGATCCAACTGTTGTAGGCACCGCCCCGGCCATCATCAAAAGCGTCTGGCGAAAGCAGGCCCGCCGCGATCGCATCCTGACGGTCACGACCGACGTAGGCGAGGATGTCCGAAATGCGAACGACGCAGCCCTCGAGCGTCATGGGACGCAGGTGCTCAATAGCGCCATAGCCCGTGGCGATACAGTCCTCAACTGTCCGATCGAACTGGTCAAAGGAGCCCATATCCGACAATTCAAACACGCGCTGCTCGTACTCGCCGTTATGGCATAGCACGCCGTCGAGCGTCTGGAGCGATACGTTGCGGCCATACAGGGCATCGAGCACGCGCACCGACTGCACGTTATGGAAAAAGAAGCGGCCGGTGCGCTCGTGGTAAATATCGTTGAGGAATCGCTCACCGGCATGGCCAAAGGGCGTGTGCCCCAAGTCGTGGCCCAGGCCAATCGCCTCAATCAGATCACAGTTGAGCCCCAAGGCGCGGCCGATATCGCGTGCGATGCGCGAAACAAGCTGCACGTGCAAACCGCGACGTGACAGATCGTCATTGCTACGGAAACTAAAGACCTGCGTTTTGCCTGCATAACGGGTGTACGCCGGAAGATGAAGTATCTTTTCGGTATCGCGCATAAACGCTGGACGCATAAGCGTACCTTTGTCGGCGACACGATCAACACGACGAATGACCTGGTCGTCGTTGCAACGACACGGGTTGACATAGCCCGAAGCACGATCGGCGGCAATGCGCTCGACAAGTTCGGACGACAACGCCGAGGGAATACGGTCCATGCGCGCCTTTATGACGGCCGTTTCTTGATTAGTTGCCATGGCATGCTCCTTAAGAAGGATGCGCAATCGGTTACAATGTGCAGCCCACGACCTCGATTATGGCAAAAATCGGCACCAAAAACGGGAGCAATGGCAGGGAGCGCGATTTTGTGATGAGGCAGGAGAGGGCAAGGGCCAGGAGCGCGGCGGCAAATGCCACGATGCCACCCATAGGGTCGAGCGTGCAAAGCGCGAAGAGCGCCTTGGCATCTCCCATGCCGATGCCCGGGGTTTGGCGAAGACGACGCCAGAGGGACTCAGTCAGCACGAGAGCAAGATACACAATGACGGCAAGACCCGCGTGGTCAAGCGCTGTGTTCAAACCGAGGTCGAGCAAAACACCCGCCAACGCCGCCACGGCACATGCGCCGGCAAGCCCATTGGGAAACCGTCGCTCTCGGGCATCAATTGCCATGCCGGCAAAGATGCAAATCCAAAACGGGATATAGACCATCGGACGCCTCCTCGAGCTGCATCGCAAAAGCAAAAACCACCACACCTTTGCGGTGGTTTTGGTGGTGGTTATTTGGCGCCTTGCATGACCTCGTCAAGGGTAACGTTGACGGCGTGCTGCGTCGGCACCCAGTCGACCTTCAGGAACAACGCGGCCACCGTGATGGGGATATAGCTGAACATAAAGATCGGGAAGGTAAACAGGTTAGTCACCAGACGCCACTTTTGCGCGCAGTGAATGTGCTTGTACTCAAAGATAGTCGTGAGCAGCGCCAGGATAAAGAAGGTCTGATACATCATGGCGAAGGTCATAATGAGCGAAGCGGCGCACGCCTGCATCTCGACTTCGGTAGCCAAGAAACCATGCGAAAGGCCACCCACAATCAAGAACGTCGCATTAGCGAGCATCGAGATCAGCGATAGCAGCATACCCGGGGCGATCGTCATGAACATGTCGTAGGCGGCAAATCGATGATAGCGGAACGTCGACTTGACCAGATGTTTGCCGTAGGTAAAGAACACCTGGTAAAAGCCCTTGGTCCAGCGCATACGCTGCTTCCAGGATGCCTTGAACGTCACGGGTTGCTCGTCAAAGAACTCCGCAGGCGCATAACCGATGCGAATGCCGTGAATGGCGCAGAACGTGGTGAACTGAATATCCTCGGTCAGCGTATGGAACTGCCAACCGTGCATGCCCTCGATAACGCTGGCGGAGATGAGGTAGCCCGAACCAGAGACAGCGCAAGAAGTCTTGCAGATGTTGCGCGCGTTATTGAGAAAGCGCGCCTCGCGCAGGTACCAAGTAGCATTAGCTGCCGAGATCCACGAGCTGCCAAAATTCTTGGAGTTACGATAGCTCGTGACCACATGGAAGCCCTGGTCAAAGGCATCGTTCATCTTGGAGACATAATCGCGGGAGATGACGTTATCGGCATCGAAGATAAAGTAGCCCTCAAACGTGTCGGGATACTCGTTGAGAATGCGATCGAAACCAAAGTCCATGACCCAGCTCTTGCCCTTTCGGGCCAGGTCATTGCGCTCGTAAACAATGGCACCGGCCTCGCGTGCGAGCTGCGCGGTGTTGTCGGTGCAGGCGTCGGCAACGACAAAGACCTCGATAAGCTCGGACGGATAGTCCTGGTCCTTGATGGAGCGTACGAGATTGGCAATTACGGCTTCCTCGTTATGCGCAGCAATGAAGAAGGCATAGCGGTGAAGTTTTTTGGCCTTGGGAGGCGCGACCTCGCCACGAAGAGCGCCAATGACAAAGAAGACCACCTGGTACAGAAAGCAGACCGTGAGCAGCGTGACAACAATCTGGTTGAAGATCACGATGGGTGTGTTGGTTTGTAAAAAGGCGAGCATGCAGGCTCCCGAGAACGCGTTACGTAAACAACCGTATATCTTACCGCAGGCTTACCGAGTTCAAGAAACCACCTAATACTGGCTAGGCTTCGAGCAGACCGAGCTGCGGAACGATTTCGTCGCCGGCAGCGGTGCGGCCAAGCGAGCGCGGGGCCAGGTCGTCAAGAACCGCGGCGAGATCCCACGGCAGCTCGTCGCGGCACTCAATGCGCTCCCCCGTCACGGGATGGTCGAATGCAACACGCCAGGAATGAAGGAATTGCCTGGTCAGACCCTGATCGGCGCGTGCATCGCACTTGCCGTAGAGCGGATCGCCCACGCAGGCGTGGTTGATATGGCGCATATGCACGCGAATCTGATGTGTGCGGCCCGTAAACAGGTGGCACTCGACGAGCGTATAGCCGTCGTCAAAACGCGTGGAATCGAAGCGCTCGAGGACCTTAAAGGTCGTAATGGCCTGGCGCGCGAAAGGATCGTCCGAAACCGCCATCTTGACACGGTCACGCGTAGAACGGGCAATGCCGGTGTTAATGGTGCCCTCATCCATAGCGATATGTCCGTGAACGAGCGTGATATAGCGACGATCGAGCGTGCGCGTGCGAATGAGATTTTGGAGTGCGCGCTGCGTGTCGTCGTCTTTTGCCGCAAGCATGAGGCCCGAGGTATCGCGATCTAAACGATGCACGATGCCGGGGCGGTCCTCACCCTGCACGGTACCCAGATGGTCAATGCCGCAGTGGTAGACCAGAGCGTTCGCAAGCGTGCCGCTCTCGTGGCCATGGGCGGGATGGCACACCAGGCCGCGCTGCTTGGAGAGCACGATGAGGTAGTCGTCCTCGTAACGGATATCGAGGGGGATGGCCTCGGGAATCACATCAGTGGGATCATGCGGCTCGGGCAGGTCGACCGAGATGCGGTCACCGGAGCGCACAGCATATTTTTTTGATAGGCAGGTCTCGCCGTTCACGATTACGGCGCCGCCCTCGATCAGATGCGCGCAGGCAGAGCGCGTGGGGCAGCCGTCGTTGGCACCCAGAAAGGCGTCAAGACGCTGGCCAGAGCAATCGTTGGCAACAAGAATATGGATGTCGGCCATTAACGCTCATTCCTTTCACGAATCTTGCGGGCACGCTCCCCACGCTGCTTGGCTTTGCGCTTGGCGCGGGCCTCATCACGAGCATTGAGCTCGGCAGTCGCATCGACTTCGCGGGCCGCAGGGCTCAAGAACATGTAGCCGATGAGGGCAAGCACGACACCTAAGGTGATGCCGATATCGGCCACGTTAAAGACGGGGAAGTCGATGAAGGTGGTGGCAATAAAATCGGTCACGAAGCCAAAGACAAGGCGATCGATCGCGTTGCCGATAGCGCCGCCCGCGACCATAGCCATGCCCACAACCTCAAGATGGGCGAGCTGGGATGCACGAACGAGGTACACGGCGATAGCGATAATAACCGCCAACGCCAGCACGGCAAACGCGATGCCATGCCCCTCGCCCATGCTAAAGGCAGCACCGATATTGCGGACAAAAATAAAGTCGATGACACCGGGGATGACGGTCACATGTAAAGCGTCGCCCACGGCACGAACCGCAAGCTTGGTCAGCTGGTCAACGAGCAGCACAACCAGTGCCACACCACCAGCAACACCCAACCGCCAACGCAAAGGCGGCGTCATACCCCCAGCACGACCCAAATCAATCCCCTACCCTCAAGAACATCGAATTACGTTTAATACAAAGAACTATCTTATATTGCCATACGCAGAACGCACGACATATCCACCAACGCAAGCGAAATAACCAGCTAAAAACGAAAGCGACATTCCGAATAACGGAATGTCGCTTAATAGCTTTCGACTAAAAACGCAAGTCGAAAGAAAGCCTCTAGCTCCAGCAATGGAAACGCCGCGTTATCGTCACCAACAGCGAAAACGTCCCTAAGCGAGCAAGGTGACGTGAAAGAGGAGGGAAGCGTACTTTGGTACGCGACCGACGATTGAACGTCAGATTGCCGCTTAGGGGCGTTTGCAGCGTCGGTAGGTTACGGCGTTCTACGAACGCCGTAACCTACAAAACATCGGCGCAGCGCTTGCAAATATGTGCGTGGCCGTTGTACTCGCCGACGGTGGTGCGGTAGTTCCAGCAACGGTCGCAGCACTCGCCCTCGGCTGCCTCGATGGCAACGGAGAGTTCCTCGCCCGGGGTCAGCTCAACATCGGAAACGATGTAGAACTCAGCCAGGTCGACGGCCTTGTCGCCGGTCAGCAGCGCGTACATCTCGGCAGGAACGACCGCCTTGACGCGGACCTGCTGGCTCTTAGTGAAGGTGCCGGCAGAACGGGCATCCTCAAGGGCCTTGGTCACGGCGCTACGGAGCTCGAGCGAAGCCTCGAGCACGCCCTCGAACTCATTGGCCTCGTCGACCGTGATGGGCGACTTGTACCAATCGAGTAGCGCGGCGTACTTCTGGTGATCGACGCAGCCGGCGGGCGCATAGGCCATGGCCTCGTCGACCGTGTAGGACAGGATCGGCTGCAGGTCGCGCATGAGCATCGAGAAGAGCTCGGCCAGCACGGTCTGGGCGCTGCGGCGCTCGAGCGAGCCGGGCTTGTCGCAGTACAGACGGTCCTTCAGGGCGTCGAGGTACACGTTGGAGAGCTCAGTAACCACGAAGTCGTAGAGCGCACGGTAGGCGCGCGGGAACTCGTAGCTGGCGTAAGCATCGTCGACCTCGGCCTGGACCTGAGTCAGGCGGGCAACCATGAGCTTGTCGAGCGGCAGCAAGTCGGCAAAGGCGACGCCGTCGGTCTCGGGCTCAAACTGACCCTCGAGCTCAGAGAGCAGGAAGCGCAGCGTGTTGCGGAAACGACGGTAGGCATCGGACGTACGAGCGAGAATCTCATGGTCGATGGAGACGTCGGAGCTGGTGTCGACGGAGGCAACCCACAGACGGATGATGTCAGCGCCCATCTCGTCGCAGACCTTGTTGGGGTCGATGACGTTGCCGAGCGACTTGGACATCTTGCGGCCCTGGCCATCGAGCGTGAAGCCCTGCGAGACGACCGCCTTGTACGGAGCATGGCCGTTGGCACCCACCGAGGTGAGCAGCGAGCTCTGGAACCAACCGCGATGCTGGTCGGAGCCCTCGAGATACACGTCAGCCGGGTACTCAAGCTCGGGTCGATACTCGCAGACGGCCTTCCAGGACACGCCGGAGTCCCACCACACGTCGAGAATGTCCTTATCAGCCTTGAGGTGATGGCCGCCACACTTGGGGCAAACGCAAGCCTCGCCCAGGTAACTCTCGGGAGCGTCGGTGAACCAGGCGTCGGAGCCCTTCTCGTGGAAGAGCTTGATGACGGCGTCGAGCGTGGCGTCGTTCATGACCTTCTCGCCGCAGTCGGCGCAAGTGTAGCTGGGGATAGGCACGCCCCAGTTGCGCTGACGGCTGATGCACCAGTCGGGACGCTGCTCGACCATGGCGCCGATGCGGTTGGCGGCGTGAGCCGGATACCACTTGACGTTCTCGCGGACCTCTTTGCCAGCCTGCTCGCGCAGACCGGTCTTGTCCATCGAGACGAACCACTGGTCGGTAGCACGGAAGAGCACCGGGTGCTTGCAGCGCCAGCAGTGCGGATAGCTGTGCGTGATCTTCTTCTCGAGGACCAGGGTGCCGCGCTCGCGCAGGAACTCGATGATGTGCGGGTTGGCCTCGTCGGTATCCATGCCGCTGAAGGGGCCGCCGGTGCCAAACTCCTCGCCGGTGTAGAACTTGCCGTCGTCATCGACCGGCATGCAAATGTCGGTGATGCCCTCCTTGAGGCAGGCGAAGTAGTCGTCGACGCCGTGACCGGGCGAGTTGTGGACGATACCGGTACCGTCATCGACACCGACGTAATCGGCCAACAGTGCCACGCCCTCAACACCGTCAAAGATCGGCTGCTTATAGTGAATGTGATGGAAGGTCTCGGCGGGAACCACATAGGGCTTGCCGTCGACCACAACCGGGGTGTACTCCCAGCCAAACTCCTCGCAGCACTTGGGAGCCAGGTCCTCGAGCATGACCTCGGCGCGGCCGTCGTGCTCAACGGCGACGTAGGCGGCACCGGGCTTGAGAGAAACTGCCTGGTCGGAGGGGATGGTCCACGGCGTGGTCGTCCAGATGATAAAGTCAACCGGGCCGTCGAAGTTCTCGAGGCCGGCGGGCTTGGAGGTCATCTCAAAGCGCACGAAGATGGACGGGCTCGTCTCGTCGGAGTACTCAATCTCGGCCTCAGCAAGTGCGGTATGGCAGTGCTTGCACCAGTGGACGGGCTTGTGACCGCGATAGATCATGCCCTTGTCGAACATGGCCTTGAAAACCTCGATGTCGGCGGCGTCATGCTGGTGATAGAGCGTCAGATAGGGGTTGTCCCAATCGCCGAGCACGCCCAGGCGACGGAAGCCGGCCTTCTGCAGCTCGATGTTCTCGACAGCGAACTTGTTGCAAAGCTCGCGGATCTTAGCCGTGGAGGTCTGGTTGAACTTCTCGGTGCCGAGCTTCTCCTCGACCTTATGCTCGATCGGCTGGCCATGGCAGTCCCAACCGGGGACATAGGGAACCTCATAGCCCTGCATCATCCAGTAACGGTTGATCATGTCCTTGGAGATCTTGTTCATGGCGTGGCCGATGTGGATCGGGCCGTTGGCGTACGGAGGGCCGTCGTGCAGCACGAACTTCTTGTGACCCTCGTTCTTCTTCAGAACCTGCTCGTAGACCTTGTTGTCCTGCCAGTCCTTGAGTCGCTTGGGCTCGGACTTGGAAAGACCGGCACGCATGGGAAAACCGGTCTTGGGCAGATTCATCGTCTGCTTGTACTCGTTTGCCACGGTACCCCTTTCATGTCGTGGGCGCGCACGCCCGTTGGGCACCAAAAAAGCGCCCGTCCCTACAAGCTGGGACGAAGCGCCACAAAACGGACTGTACGCCCGCAAAAGCTCTTCGTTTAACCACCCAGCTTAGATGCCCTCGCCCGCGTATTCGCGCGCTCGCATCCGTTACTCGGCTGGCCTGTATCGACGACCATCTCGGCGATATCTACTAAGACGAGCCTGTGCGACGCGTCCGTTGGGACCGCAGCTCCGGGGTGATTTTCATCGGTCGCATGCACGGGTTCTCAGCGCTCCCCGCTCTCTGTAACATGCGGACGGCCGACTACTCGTCCCCATCAACGCTTATGCGGAGTATGCTAGCACGTTCCGCGCCGGCGAAAAACCCTCAACACTGGTTTTATACGTTCGAAATTTCTCGCGGCTGTGGACCTTCTCTAGGAGCAAAATACCTGAAAGCACTTTATCGAAAGAAAGAAGGTTGCCATGCGCACGATTGGAATGAGTGATTATACCGTCGGCGAGGATTGCTTTACCGAGCTGCCCGCCGCACTGGCAGAGTACGGAGCGACCAAGGTCGCCATCATTGGCGGCAAGCGAGCCCTAGCTGCGGCGCTGCCGGGCATCGAGGCGGCGCTTGAAGGTACCGACGTCGAGATTCTGGAGACGCGCGTCTACGGCACCAACAGTACGCGCGCCAATATCGCCAAGGTCGTGAACTCCCCCGCTTGCCAGCAGGCAGACGTGCTTATCGCCTGTGGCGGCGGCAAGGCACTCGACACCGTCAAGACAGCGGCAATCGAGCTCAAGAAGATTGTCTTTACGGTGCCGACGATTTGCTCTAACTGTTCCGCCGCGACCGCCATTGCCGTCGTCTACAACGACGATGGATCGCTCGAGGGCTATTCGTACCCCAACCGACCGGCGCACATCTTCATCAATCCCAAGATCATCGCCGAGGCTCCGGCGGAGTACTTCTGGGCCGGCGTGGGCGACGCCCTGTCCAAGCAGCCCGAAGTCGAGTACGCCACGAGCGCCGGCGACCTGGAGCACACCGCCGGCCTTGGCCTGGCTCTTGCCCACACCTGTTCCGAGCCGCTGTTTACCTACGGTGTTCAGGGTCTTGAGGACGTTCGTCAGAATCTGTCGAGCGAGGCCGTCAAGCAGATCGCGCTCGACATCGTGGTCAACACGGGCTATGTCTCGAACCTGACCAACCAGAACGATTACTACTACAACTCGAGCGTGGCGCACGCGTTCTACAACGCCACCTGCAGCATTCCGCGTGAGGGCACCTACCTGCACGGCGAAGTCGTAAGCCTGGGCGTGCTGGTGTTGTTCGCCTACACGGGCGACACCGAGAACCTTGAGCGCTACGCCGCCTTTAACAAGCAGATGGGCCTGCCCGTGACGCTTGAGCAGGTCGGGCTTTCCGAGGCCGATATCCCTGCTCTGTGCAAGTACGCACACGCCACCAACGAGTGGAAGCAGGGCAACCCGGAGCCCTTCACCGACAAGAAGTTCGCCGCTGCCATCAAGGCCGCCAACGCCTACGGCCACACGCTCTAGGTCTAGCCCAAAACCACCACAAGGGAGCAGTGCCCTTGTGGTGGTTTTTTATTGCTCCAGCATGCTGGGGTCGAACTCGCTAACCGGGATCACGCGATAACCGTGGCGGAGCAGTAAATCAACGAAGACGCCGTTGCCCGCCGTGAGGGTGCCACTGAATGTTCCGTCGTAGATGAGGCTCGCGCCGCACGAGGGACTACGGTCCTGCAGGATGCACGCGACGATCTCTTCCGGCCCACCCGCCTGCTCGCACATGTCGAGCGCACGTTGGGCGCCTAGGCGAAATTCCAGGTCAACGGACACGCCCTCGCAGGTACAGACCTCGCCGTTCACAATCTCGGACGGCTTGCGCGGCGTGGGCAGGCCCCCAAAGACCTCAGGGCACACCAAGAGGACCTCGGTCCCTGTACGCTCGCAGGCCTCGACCAACTCGCGATGATAGTTGTCGAGCCCATTATACTTGCAGCTCTCGCCCATCAAACAGGCACTCACCACGATCTTCATTTCCATCCCTCTCAAGCAAAACGCCCCATTTGAGAAAGCTGCTCAAATGGGGCGTCGACGTTTACTGGCTCGACCGCGGCTTTACTGTTGCTTGGGCATCAGCGGATTCTCGCGCGTGAGGAGGTTCATGAACTCCTCACCCGTGATGGTCTCCTTCTTGTACAGATAACGAGCCAGCTCATGGAGCTTGAACTTGTTTTCCTTGAGGATCTGCAGGGCGCGATCGTGCGCGTCCTCGATCAGCTTAGCGACAATCGCGTCCACACGCTCGGCCGTACCAGGGGCGCAGGTGAGCGACGTGTCCTGATTGAGATACGCGTTCTGCACGGTACCGAGCGCCATCATGCCAAACTCGTCGGACATACCAAAGCGCGTCACCATATTACGGGCAAGCTTGGTGGCCTGTTCGATATCGTTGGCGGCACCGGTCGTCATCTCGCCAAAGATGAGTTCCTCGGCCGCACGGCCGCCGCAGTAGACGGCGAGCTTGTCCAAGACCTCCTGGCGTGTCGTCAGGAAGCGCTCGTCCTCCTCGACCTGCATGGTATAGCCAAGAGCACCGCTCGTGCGCGGCACGATGGTGATCTTGGTAACCGGCGCGGAACCCTTTTGGCGGGCAGCGACGATAGCATGGCCGATCTCGTGGTAGGAAACGACCTGCTTCTCGTGGTCGGAAAGCACCGTGGACTTACGCTGTTGGCCGGCAATGACGACCTCCACCGACTCCTCGAAGTCGTCCTGGGTTGCACGCTTGCGACCCTCGCGAACGGCGCGCAGGGCGCCCTCGTTGATGATATTGGCCAGGTCGGCGCCCGAGGCACCGGGCGTGGCGCGGGCAATCGCGGTCAGGTCAATCGGCGGCTCGGTCTTCACACTCTTGGCGTGAAGCTCAAGGATGTTCTTACGGCCGGTCAGATCGGGCAACTCGACGGGGATGCGGCGGTCAAAACGACCGGGGCGCAGCAGCGCCGGATCGAGACTGTCGGGGCGATTGGTTGCGGCAAGGACAACGATACCCTTGTGGTTATCGAAGCCATCCATCTCGGTCAGCAACTGATTGAGCGTCTGCTCACGCTCGTCGTTGCCGCTAAAACCGCCGCCATCGCGCTTCTTACCGATGGTATCGATCTCGTCGATAAACACGATGCACGGGGCCTTTTCCTTGGCCTGCTTAAAAAGGTCACGCACCTTGGCGGCGCCACGGCCGACGAACATCTCGACGAACTCAGAACCCGAAATGCTAAAGAACGGAACACCAGCCTCGCCGGCAACAGCCTTGGCTAGCAGGGTCTTACCGGTACCCGGAGGGCCAACAAGGAGAGCACCGCGCGGCAGCTTGGCGCCAATCTCCTCGTAGCGCTGCGGCTTCTCCAGAAAGTCGACGACCTCCTTGAGGGACTCCTTGGCCTCTTCCTGGCCGGCGACGTCCTTAAAGGTCACGCCCACGTCCTTGGAGGCGATCACGCGCGCGCCGGACTTACCCAGTCCGCCGCCGCCAAAACCGCCGCCGCCAAAGTTCATCGACGGGCCGTCATCGCCCATAGCCTTCTTCATGCGGCGGTTGAGCCACCAACCGATGAGGAAGAAAATCGCCATGGGAAGAATGAGCGTGAGCAGGTAGTAGGTCATCAAACCCGAGTTTTTATCGGGAACGACCGACTCCAGCGAAGCGCCAGACTCAAGCACGCGATCGGTAAAGCCCGCATCGTTCGGCACACCGGTCGTCTTATAGGCGATGTTCTCGTCCTCGCCCTTCTTGGTGTAATAAATCGAGTAATCGTCCGTGTTGTACTCGACCTTGTCGACACTCTTCTTATCGAGCGCTTTGACAAACGTCGAGTAATCGGTCTTCGTAATCTGCTGCGTGTGACCGATGTTAGGGAACAGAACGGTCGAGAGCACGAGGTAGACGACGAAGGCGATGAGCACGTAGAGGATCATATTCCGTCTACGCTTGTTGTCATCCATCTCCATCTGCTTGAACTCCATCTACTGGGGTTGATAATGCTAACTAGAATACCCAACCCGGCCGGCGATAAACCGACGCCGGGCACGAAAGGATAGAGATGGCATCACTCGAAGTCGGCAAGGTTCAGATCT
Source organism: Collinsella sp. AM38-1BH (assembly GCF_003467545.1). Taxonomy (NCBI): domain Bacteria; kingdom Bacillati; phylum Actinomycetota; class Coriobacteriia; order Coriobacteriales; family Coriobacteriaceae; genus Collinsella; species Collinsella sp. AM38-1BH. The sequence goes on from NZ_QSHC01000010.1 coordinate 76,049, forward strand.
ATACGGGCGATGGCAAGGGCAAAACCACGGCTGCGCTGGGATTGGCGATGCGCGCCACAGGTTATGGGCTCGACGTACTCATGCTGCAGATTGCCAAGAAGCTGCACTGCGCCGAGCATGATGCGGCACCACGCCTAGGGTTACGAATTGCACAGGCCGACCGCGACACGCCCGAGGCTTGCGCCGCACAGATCATGGAGCTCGCACGCGAGCAGATCTCACAGGTCGACGTTCTGATTTTGGACGAACTCGGCGAGGCCATGCGCCGCGGCTTTGTGGCGCGAGAGGATGTCGAGGAACTAATCGCGATGAAACCCGACACCACAGAGCTCATACTGACCTGCCGCGGCCTGCTGCCCCTCGCGGACCTCGCCGACCTGGTCACAGAAATGCGCCCCGTCAAACACTACTTCGACGAAGGCCTCCTGGCCCGCCAAGGCATTAAATACTAATGAAACCGAAGGGGACGGAGGAAAACGGACATCGACATCACGACGGAGAGCAATGATCCGTTTCCCTCCGCCCCAAGGGATCATTAGGCGATGGCGCGGCCTAGCCAGTTGCCGCTGTGGTGGTAGATGGTGAACATCGTGGCCGTAATGAGCCAGGTTACGGGGTAGACCAGCAGTAGATGCTCGAGCGACGGATCGAAGGGCATGATCGCAAACACCCAAATCACCCTCAAGACAACGGTGCCAAAGATGGTGAGCATCATAGGCTGCAGACTCACGCCGGCGCCGCGAATGGAGCCCGACGCGTTTTCGATAATCGAGAAGATCGCGTAGAACGGCGCGATAAAGTGAAGAATCGTCGTGGTGTACGCCGAAATCGAAGCATCGTCGACAAACAGGCGCGACAACGGACCCGAGAACACCAGCAGCACGGCAGACAGGCCACCAATGAGCATAAACGACAGCACGAGCGACGTATGGTAGCCCTTTCGCATACGCTCGTAGTTGCGCGCGCCAAAGTTCTGTGCCGAGAACGTGGTAATCGACACGCCAAGCGCCTCGGTAACCATCCAGACAATGCCATCCAGGCGGCCCGAAAGACCCCAAGCCGTGGTGACATCGGCACCAAACGAGTTGACCGACACCTGAATCAAAACGTTGGAAATCGAATACGCAGCAGACTGAAAGCCAAGCGGCAGACCACACGAAATCATGCTCTTACAAATACCAGGATCAATGCCGAGTTTGGACAGTGAAAGCCGCCACGCACCCGGTGCGTGCATCATACGAATCACGATCATCGTGGCATTGGAGCAAATGGTCAGCGCCACCGCGATGCCGCAGCCCAGAGCCTCCATATGAAGTACGGCAACGAAGATGACATCCAGCACCGCATTAACAAGGCAGCCGGAAGCGATGATCACAGCGGGCCCGCGCGTGTCGCCCACGGCGCGCAGCAATGCCGTTCCCATATTGAGCAGCAGCGCCGCAACCATGGCGGCAAAATAGCAACGGGCATAGGCCACGCCCTCGGCCAATAGTTCATGCGGCGTATTCATAAGCACCAGCATGGGCTCAACGAACACTATGCCAAGAATCGAGAAAGCGATACCGCCCACCAGCGCGAGCGTCATGGCCGTGTGGACCGATCGGCTCAGGCGCTCGTCATCGTGCTGGCCAAAAAACTGACCGGTAATAACGGCACAGCCAGCACCCACACCGACGCAAAAACCAATGCAGAGCTCGGTGAGCACCATCGTGGCCTGAATGCCACCCAGCGCGAGCTTGCCGCCAAACTGACCGACGATATAGGTACCGATAAGCGTGTATGCCTGCTGAAAGAACGAACTAAAGAAAATGGGAACGCACAGCGACAGCAGCTGCTGCCAAATGACACCCTGCGTTACATCGATAGCCGTAGATTTCTTAGCCACACGCCCTCCCCACTAGCGTACGTCATACAACAAAACGGCAATTTAAGACCAAAGCCGACACCAGCTTAGCACCGACCAGCGTCGGCCGAAACGCCCCGAACCACAGCCCGGTGCGAAATATCTGTTTAGTGATACAAACCCGGCTGGTAGTGATACTCATTGCTCACATGCGGACACAGCTGCCAAAAGGCGACAGCACTTGCCGCGGCCACGTTGAGCGAATCGACCCCGTGCGCCATCGGAATTCGCACGGCTCGGTCACAGCCCGCAATGGTCTTGGCGCCCAAGCCAGCACCCTCGGTGCCCATAAAGATTGCCAGGCGGTCAATCTCCTGCAGCGCGGAATCGTCCAACGACACCGAATCATCCGTCAATGCCATGGCGGCACACGAAAAGCCGGCATCGTGTAGCGCCGCCAGCCCATCATGCGGCCATACGCGCGCCTCGCTGCCAATGCGTGTCCAGGGCACCTGGAACACCGTGCCCATGCTCACACGGGCCGAGCGACGGTACAGCGGATCGCAGCACGTAGGGCTCACCAAAATGCCATCGACGTTCAGCGCAGCCGCCGAGCGGAAAATCGCGCCGACGTTGGTGTGGTCGACAATGCCCTCGAGCACGCACACGCGCACCGGGCGCTCCCCCGCCGCCTCGACGACGCCACCCAAGAACTCGGCTACCGGAATCTGACGTGGACGGCGGAATGCCGCGAGCGCACCGCGTGTCACGTTAAAGCCCGTCAGCTGCTCCATAAGCTCCATCGAGGCCACGAACACGGGAACCGGGCCCGCGCCCTCGCGCACAACCAGGCGCTCAAACAGCGGCATCATCTGGTCGAGCCAGCGTTCGCCCAAAAGAAAGCTCACCGGCTCGTATCCGGCGCGAACCGCGCGCTCGATAACCTTGGCACTCTCGGCGATAAAGATGCCCTTTTGCGGCTCCAACACGCAGCGCAGCTCGCGCTCGGTCAGTCGCACGTAGGCATCGAGCCGCTCGTCCTCGAGCGAATCGATTTGCAGCACCTCAACGGCATCAGTCATAGCAGCCAGCCCGCACCTTTCTTTGCAGCACCTATACAAATATCGGGGCAACGCCATGCGCTACCCCGCCACTCATTCCAACCCGATAATACCGAAGGGATAAACGGGTTTACACATCAACGCGACGATACGTCACGAACTCATAATCGAGACCCTCGTCACCCTCGCCCGCGGCAATCGTAGCAACACCACCACGTCGCGCAATCTCCCACGCGGGATCGGCATCCAGATCGGGAAAGTACGTGTCCACGGCATGGATGCAATGGTTGTGCGTGACCTCGGCCTCCACGCAATACGGCAAAAACTGCCGATACACCTCGCCGCCGCCAATCACCCACGCAACGGGTTCATCGGCTACCACGGCGAGCGCTTCATCAACGCTATGCACCACGTCGACGCCCTCGGGCGCAAAGCCTTGGTCGCGCGTGAGCACAATGTTGCGGCGATTCTTGAGCGGTCGTCCGCCGGGAAAACTCAACAGCGTCTTGCGTCCCATAATGACCGGGCAACCTTTGGTGCGCGCCACAAAATGACGCATGTCGGCACGGTTGGACACCACCATGTCGCCCTCGCACCCAATACCCCAGTCATCGCACACGGCGACGATGGCAGAAAGCTTACACGTCATGAGCGCCACCTACACCGCAATGGGAATGTTCTTGACCTGCGGGCCGTGCTCGTAGCCCTCGACGATCAGGTCATCGGTCGTAAACGCATAGAAGTCATGCACATCGGGGTTGAGCGTTACCTTGGGCGCGGCAAACTGCGGACGCTCGATAAGCTCGCGGACGATATCGACATGGCGGTCGTAAATGTGGGCATCGGCGATCACGTGCAGCAGCTCGCCGGGAATCATATCGACCGACTGCGCAACCATCATCAACAGAATTGCGTACTGGCACACATTCCAATTGTTCGCGGCCAAAATGTCCTGGCTACGCTGGTTGAGAATCATGTTGAGCGTCGGTTTGTCGTCCTGCGGACGCTGAGTGACGTTATAGGTCACGCTGTAGGCGCACGGATACAGATGCATCTCGGATAGATCGCTGAACACGTACGTGTTCGTCATAATACGACGGCTGTACGGCGTATGCTTGAGGTCGTACAGCACGCGGTCCATCTGATCGAAGTCGCCCTCGGCGTAATGGCTCTTCTGGCCAATCTGGTAGCCGTAGGCCTTGCCGATAGAGCCGGTCTCGTCAGCCCACTCATCCCAAATATGACTGTTGAGGTCATGCACGTTATTGGACTTCTTTTGATAGATCCATAGGATCTCGTCCATAGCAGACTTAAGCGCCGTACGGCGCAGGGTAAGTGCCGGGAACTCTTCGCGCAGGTCATAGCGCGCCGTGACACCAAAGTTTTTAATGGTATAGGCAGGGGTGCCGTCCTCCCACACCGGGCGGACCTTTTGGCCCTCGGTGGTGGTGCCATGGTCCAGAATATCGCGGCACATGGCTACAAACTGTTGATCAGCCTTGCTCATTGACCCTCCTGTCAGTCGCCTACAAGCGAGATTCATTGTAGCCCAGGCGCACGCGGCCCCACAGCCCTAACATAAGCCCTCATTTTCTGACATATGCCAGAAATTCCTTGCGCTCAATGAGCATCGAGTTATCCTATTGTTGACATATGTCAGATAAGGAGTGCGCATGGCAGGAAGACGCGAAAAACTGCGCCGCGTCGGAATCATCCCCGAATATCGCGGTTTTACCCCCGATGGCCTGGCGAGCGGCGATGCCATCGACATGACGGTCGACGAACTCGAGGCGCTGCGCCTGTGCGACCTGGAAGGCCTTAACCAAGAGGCCGTCGCACAGCAGATGGGCATTGCTCGCGCCACGGTGGCGGCAATCTGCAGCCGCGCGCATCGCAAGGTGGCAAACGCGCTGGTCAACGGACGAGCGCTCATCATCGAGGGCGGCAATATCGCGTACTCCCCCATCACCACAGCGACGGCCGCATGGCCAGCAAAGGAGGTCGACACCATGAGGGTGGCAACCACGTACGACAACGGCAACATCTTTATGCACTTTGGCCGCAGCGAGCAGTTCAAGATCTACGACATTCAGGACGGCAAGGTGCTCAACGAACAGGTCGTGGGCACCGGCGGCACCGGCCACGGTGCCCTTGCGGGCCTGCTCGCCAACGGTGGCGTGGACACGCTCATCTGCGGCGGCATCGGCGGCGGCGCTATCAATGCGCTTGCCCAAGCCTGCATCACGGTATACGCAGGTGCCCAGGGCAGCTGCGACGCTTGCGTCGAGGCCCTTATCGCCGGCACGCTCGCACAGAACGGCGAGGCCACGTGCGGCTGCCACGGCCATGACCACGACCACGCCCACGAACACGGCGAGTCCTGCAGCTGCCACGACCATCACGAGCACGAGGGCCACGAGGGCTGCAGCTGCCACTAACGGCACGACACCGCGAGCTCGGGGCGCGACGCCGAACGCAACCCAACAATCAAAGCCAACAACAAAGGCCACCCGGTAGCTTCCGAGTGGCCTTTGCCATATCAAGCTGGAATTACAGCCCTATTTCTTATTGCGCATCTGCGCTTCCATCTGGCGCAGCAGCTCCATATCGGACTTGGGACCGCCCGTACCCAGGCCGCCCATGCCGCCCAGACCCATAGCGTCCAGGCCAGGGATATTGGGCATGCGCATTTTCTTGCCCTTCCTACCCTTTTTGCCCTTCTTGCCGCCGGCCTGTGCCTGATTGGCTATCGTGCGCATGCGGCCCATCATCTTATTCATCTCGCCCCACTGCTTCATAAGGGTATTGACTTCGGTGGGGGTTACGCCGGCGCCCTTGGCGATACGCGCGCGACGTTGACCGTTGATTATGGAGGGACGCAGGCGCTCCTCCTTGGTCATCGACATGATAATGGCCTCGTTCTTATCGAAGATGCCCTCGTCCAGGTTGCCACCCATCTGGTTGAGCGCACGCTGGCCGCCGGGGAGCATGCCCAGGATGCCCTTCATGCCGCCCATCTTCTTGACGGCCTTCATCTGGTCGAGCATATCGTTCATGGTGAAGCCCTCGCGCAGCATTCGCTCGGCAGCCTCGAGCTGCTCGGCGTCGGCCGCCTCCTGGGCCTTCTCGATAATGCCGACAACGTCGCCCATGCCAAGAATGCGCTTGGCCATACGATCGGGATAGAACGGCTCCAGCGAATCGGGCTTCTCGCCCATGCTCACGAACTTGATGGGCTTGCCGGTCACCTGGCGCACGGAAAGCGCGCCGCCGCCACGGGCATCGCCGTCGAGCTTGGAGATGATCACGCCGTCAAAGTCGGTGCGCTCGGCGAAGGTCGAGACGACGTTGACGATATCCTGACCGGTCATGGCATCGACAACCATCAGCACCTGATCGGGCTTGACGGCCTTCTTGATGTCCACGGCCTCCTGCATCATCTGCTCGTCGATCTGCAGGCGACCGGCGGTATCGACGATGACCACGTCGCGCAGGTGGTCAACGGCCTCCTGGATGGCGCCCTTGGCGATATCGACCGGGTGCGCGCCGTCACCGCGGAAGACCGGCACGCCGATCTCGCCACCGAGCGTGGCAAGCTGGTCGGCAGCGGCGGGACGATAGACGTCGCACGCGGCGAGCAGCGGCGAGCGACCCTGCTTCTTGAGCAGGTATGCCAGCTTTACGGCCGCCGTGGTCTTACCGGAGCCCTGCAGGCCCACGAGCATGATGACATTGGGGATGCGGTTGCTAAAGACGAGCTTGCTCTCGGTGGAACCGAGCATATCGGTGAGCTCATCGAGCACGATCTTGACGACGTTTTGCGCCGGCGACAGCGACTCCATGACCTCGGCGGTCATGCAGCGCTCCTTGGTCTTGGCGACGAACTCCTTGACGACCTTGAAGTTGACGTCGGCCTCGAGCAGCGCCATGCGAATGTCGCGCATGGCCGAGGTGATATCGGCCTCGGTCAGCTTGCCCTTGCCGCGCAGGCGGTCAAATGTGTCGTTGAGGCGATCGCTCAGGGAATCAAACACTAGTCACTCCTTAATTGGACTCGCCCACCAGGGCGCGGCAGAAATCTTTGGCATTAAACTCCTGCAGGTCATCGACCTGCTCGCCCACGCCGATGCGCAGGATGGGAAGCTTGAGCTTCTCGGCCACGGCCATGGCGATACCGCCCTTTGCCGTGCCGTCGAGCTTTGTCATGATAATACCGTCCAGGCCCAGCGCCTCGTTAAACTCGAGCGCCTGGTTCAGGCCGTTTTGGCCTGTTGCGGCATCGATTACGAGGACGACCGAGACGGGCATGGGGCCGGCGGCCATATTGGCGGCGCGCTTACGCGTCACGTTGACCACCTTGGCAAGCTCGCGCATGAGCTCGGGGCTCGTGTGCAGACGACCGGCGGTGTCGATAAGCACCAGGTCGCTGCCGCGCTTGTCGGCCTCGTCGAGCACGTCGTAGCAAACGCTCGCCGGGTCGGAGCCGCGGTCGCGCTTGATGACGGGAACGCCGGCGCGCTGTCCCCACACATCGAGCTGCTCAATGGCGGCGGCGCGGAAGGTGTCGGCTGAGCCGATCACGACGTTCTTGCCGCGGGCAGACATGGCGCTCGCGATCTTGCCGACCGTCGTGGTCTTGCCGGCACCGTTAATGCCCACAAACAGCACGCAACTCGGCGTGTCGGCGAACGGATCGCGCTCGACGGGCACAAAATGCTGCTCGAGCTGCTCGGCCAGGGCGCGACGGAGCTGCGGGGCGGTCTTAAGGTTCTTCTTGGCCGCGGCATCGCGCAGGTCATCGGACACCTGGATCGCGACCTCGGCACCCATGTCACCCATGACGAGGGTGTCCTCTAGGTCCTCCCAAAAATCCTCGTCGACCTCGCCGCCAAAGTAGAAGACCTCGTTGAGGGCCTCGCGGCTGCGCTCAAGTCCGCGCGAGAGAGCATCGAAGAATCCCATTATGCATTCACGACCTTTCCGGTTTCGCGATCGAGTTTTTGCGAGACGACGCGACTGACGCCGTCGGCTTGCATCGAGACGCCGTAGAGGACGTCAGCGTCCTCCATAGTACGGCGCTGATGCGAGATAACCAAGAGCTGCGTATCGGAACGCAACACGTCGAGTGCGCCGATGAGCTTGGACAGGTTGGCGTCATCGAGCGCCGCCTCGACCTCGTCCAGCACATAGAACGGCACCGTACGCGTGCGATAGACAGCAAAGAGCAAGGCGAGCGCCGTCAGGCTCTTCTCGCCGCCCGACATGAGCATCATCTTGGTGATGCGCTTGCCACGCGGCTGCGCCACGACCTCGATGCCCGTCTCGGCCGGATGCTCAGGGTCGGTCATCTCCAGATGTGCCTGGCCACCCGGAAACAGCATGGCGAAGATCTCGCGGAAGTTCGCATCGACCTTCTCGAAGGTCACCAGGAAGGCCTTGCGCATCTTACGGTCAATGGCCACGGTGATCTTGGTGAGCGCCTTGCGCGCGCTCTCCAGATCGGCCAGCTGCTCCTCGATGTAATCGGCGCGGCGCTTGAGCTGCTCGTACTCCTCCATGGCAACCTGGTTCACAGGGCCCAGGTTGTTGATCTGGCGCACGAGCTGGTTGAGCTCACGCTCGGCAGCGTCACGGTCGGTGGGCGCAGGAAGCATGAGCGCCTCCTCGAGCACCGTGGTGCCATCGGCGGTAATGGCCTTGATAGCCGCCTCTACCTGCACCTCAAGCTTGCCGCGAGCGACCTTGAACTCGTTTTGCGTCGCGGTGGCGGCATCGACCCGCTCCTTGGCGCGGGAGACCTCGGCCTTGGCGTCCTCAATGGTCTTCTTAAGCGAGGCCGAGTCAGCCTCCTCGAGCGAAGCCTGGTCACGCAGACGCGAGGCCCAATCCGACGCGCGCTCCAGCAGGGCCGAATAGCGTTCGTGCATGGGATCGACGCGCAGGCGCAGCAATTCGAGCGAGCGCGAGGCCTGGCGTGTTCCGCGGATACGGCGGTCGATGCCCTCAAGACGATGCTCCAGATCGGGCACGCGGCCCTTCAGCGAACGCAGGCGTTCGCTCGTCTGGGCTAGGCGAACCTTGGCGTCGGCGAGCTTGCCGGCAGCCTCGGAATCGTCACGGCGAACGCGGTCGAGTTCGTCGTTGGCCTCGGCAATCTGCAACCCCAGATTGCTTGCCTGCGCGCGAGCCTCGTCACGCGAACGGGTGAGCTCGTCAACGCGCGGGCGCGCAGCGCGAACGGCTTCGGAGGCCTGCTCGCGGCGCTTGGAGATGCGCACGCGCTCGACCTCGGCATTGTTGGCGCTTTGCTCCAAGCGGCCGATCTCGGAGAGCAGCGAGCGGCGCTCGCCCTCAAGACGGGCGATCTCGCCGGCGGCATCGCCCTCAGCGGCACGCGCTTCCTCAACGGCCGCATTGGCCTCGACGACTTGATCCGACACATGCTCAAACACGGCAGCCAGATCGGGCTCCAGGCCCTCCAGCTCGCGAATGCGACGCTTGCGCTCCAGCGCACCCGAAGCCTCGCCGGCATCGAGGCCCACGCGCACCAGGCCGCCGCAGGCGACGCGGGCGCCATCGGGGGTCACGTAAGTCACGCCGTCAACGACCGGCGCCGACAGCGCGGCAGCAAGATCGTCCACTACGTAATATCCGCCGAGCAACGCCTCGACGACGGGACCGTAGCCTGCGCGCACGGACAGATGATCAACCAGACGGGTACCGGCAGCGCCCTCAGCGGCGGTAGAGCCGCTCACGCCGCGCGCCACCAGCAGCGCCTCGCCCGAGGCCTTCTTCTGGTCCAGAGCGGCACGACCGGCACGCTCAAGCGCGGACGTATCGTCGAACAGCAGTGCATCGATATCGCCGGCGAGCAATTGCTCAACCAAGCCCTCAAGCTCGCGCGGGGCCTCGAGCACGTCGCCCAGACGACCCGTGACATCATCGCCCAGCGCACCCACCAGACGGCTCACGAGCGGCGAGCTGTCGGCCATGCGGGCATCGAGTTTCTTTTGGCTGGAAAGCTCCGAGCGCACCTCGGATAACTTGTTGCGCGCATCGCTCTCGCGGGCACGCAGGTCCTTCAGAGCCGCGCGTGCCGTCTCGGTGGCCTCACGCGCATCGGCCTGGGCCTGGCGCGCTTCCTCAAGAGCACCCTCAAGCTCCTCTGCGCGGTCGCGACGACTCTCGAGCGAGGCCGTGACCTCCTCGAGCTGCTCGTCAATCTGCTCCAGGCGCGAGGCATACATGTTGTCCTCGACCTCGGCATTGCTCAAGGAATCCTTCACCTTGGCGAGCTCGAGCGCGGCGTTATCGGCCACGCGTTGCACATCGCGTTGCTCACGCGTAAACTGCGAAATCTGATTGTCGAGCGCCACGCGCCGCTCGTGGAGCTCAGCGGCGGCAGGACCAGCGGCGTCAACGTCCTCCTGGGCCAGCATGTGCGCACCGGTCACTTCCTCAAGCTGGGCACGCGCGTCCTCGAGCTCCTCGACCACGCGACGACGCTGATGCTCGGAGCTCGAGATCTGCCCGCGCATGTCAGACAGGCGCGACACCATGTTGTGGCCCTTTTCCTCGAGCAGGCGCATGTCGGAGTTAATGCGACCGACCACATCTTGCATGTGACGGCGTTGCTCGCCCAGGTCGCCCACAAACAGGCCCTTTTCCTCGAGCATAACCTGGAGCTTCTCGAGCTCGCGCTCCTTTTCGCCTAGGCGGTACTGCGCGAGCTCCAGCTCGGCGGCGCCCTCCTTAGAGCGGCTCTCCAGGTCGTTCCACTGCGATTGCAGCGAACGCAGCTCGTCGACGGCCAGCATCTGCGTAAGCTCGTTCGCGCGCGAGGACAGCTCTTTGTACTTGCGCGCGCGGTCGACCTGACGCTCCAGCGGTCGCAGCTGACGGGCGATTTCCTTATTGATGTCGCGGGCACGCGTCAGGTGCTCGTCCATTGACTTAATCTTTTTGAGCGCACGCTCCTTGCGGCGCTTGTGCTTGGAGATGCCGGCGGCCTCCTCGATGAGGGCGCGACGCTCCTCGGGGCGGCTCTGCAAAATGGCGTCGAGCTTGCCCTGGCTGATGATGGAATGCGTATCCTTGCCCAGGCCCGAATCGTGCAGGATGTCCTGAATGTCCATCAGGCGGCACGGACTCGAGTTGATGAGGTACTCGCTTTCGCCCGAGCGATACATGCGACGGGTGATGGCGACCTCCTCAAAATCGACGGGCAGCATATGGTCCGAGTTATCGAGCACCAGCGTGACCTCGGCGACACCCACCGGCCTGCGCGCTGATGAGCCCGAGAAGATGACATCCTCCATGGCCTGGCCGCGCAGCTGCTTGGCGCTCTGCTCGCCCAGGACCCACAGAATCGAGTCAGAGATGTTCGATTTTCCCGAGCCGTTTGGACCGACGATGACGGTCAGGCCCGGCTCAAACGTCATATGGGCGCGGTCGGCAAACGACTTGAACCCCTTGAGCGTGAGGGACTTGAGATACACGGTTCCTCGCTTAAACAGGCTTCTTGTTGAGAATCACGCCGTTGGTGGTGTAGCCCATGCGGTCAAGTGCATCGAGTGCAGCGGCTCCCTCGGCTTCCTTCTTTGAGGAGCCGGAGCCGCGACCCTGACGAATACCATCGATCAACACCACGGCGGTAAAGGTGGGCGCATGCGCCGGGCCCTCGGAGCCAACGAGCTTATACGCCGGGGGCTCGTGACCGTCGGCTTGCACGCACTCCTGCAAAAACGACTTGGGGTTCGCAGGATGCTCGGCACGCTCGGAAGCCAAATGCGGCTTAAGCGTACGGTGAATGAACTCCGCCGCCGCATCCCAGCCGGCATCCAGGTACAGCGCGCCCACGAGCGACTCATAGACGTTCTCGAGCGCCGAATGCAGGCCGCGCGCACCGGTACCGGTCTCGGAGGCACCAAAGATGATGATGTCGTCAATGCCCAGCTCGTGAGAAACCTCGGACAGCGTAGCGCCCGAGACAAGCGACACCTTCAGGCGCGTGAGCTTGCCCTCGTCAAACTCCGGATAGGACTCAAACAGGGAGCGTGCGACCACAGCACCCAAAATGGAATCGCCCAAGAACTCAAGGCGCTCATAGCTGGCAGAAACCGGCTGGCCCTCGACTGCCGAGGGATGCGTAAGGGCCGCGCGCAGCAGCACCTTATTGTTGAACTCGTGGCCCAGGATTTCCTGGGCACGCGTAAGTCGTTCGGATAAAGCCAAGACCTAGGCCTCCCTGGCGTTTTCGATCGCGTCGACGGCGTCGGCGACAGAGTTGAGCGAGAGCAGAGTCTCGTCATCGATCTCGAGGTTGAACTCGTCCTCGATAGCCGTAACCAGCTGCAGGCGCTCGAGCGAGTTGGCATCGAGGTCGTCAAAGGTGGTCTCCTCGCTAATTTCGGCAACATCGACGCCCAGAACGTCAGCAGCGACCTCGGCGATCTTGTCGAAGATTTCGGAGCGGTCCATAGCGCTTCCTCTCATAGTGCATGAATACCAAAAGAATGGTACCGCCCGGGCGGTACCAAGACACGGTTCTGATTCTACCCCACGACGTGCGCCGCGAAGCACATAACAGCGCTCTAACTCGCTCTTATAAAACGATCCTTGATTATCAACTTTATCCGAACACCTCCCACATTCATCCGCACATGTGCGGATAAA
>NZ_QSHC01000011.1:0-48239 GCF_003467545.1 Collinsella sp. AM38-1BH
ACCCGGGGAACTGAAACATCTAAGTACCCGGAGGAGAGGAAATCAATCTCGAGACTCCCCGAGTAGCGGCGAGCGAAAGGGGACCGATGGCCAAACCGTCGAGCGGGCATACCCGGCAGGGGTTCCGCCGACGGGGTTGCAGGGCCGCGCATCCGGGGGCTGCCGCCCCCGGGCGCAGGTCCGGCTGGGGAGCGGAACGGCATGGGAGGGCCGGCCGCAGCGGGTGACAGCCCCGTACGCGAACCCAGACCGGACGGCGCGACGCGGTCCCTGAGTAGGGCCGGGCACGTGAAACCCGGTCCGAACCTGGGTGGACCACCATCCAAGCCTGAGTACTACCCTGTGACCGATAGCGCACCAGTACCGTGAGGGAAAGGTGAAAAGCACCCCGGGAGGGGAGTGAAACAGTACCTGAAACCGTGCGCCCACGAGCAGTCGGAGCACCTTTACGGTGTGACGGCGTGCCTTTTGTAGAATGAGCCAGCGAGTCGCTGGCGCGGGGCGAGGTTAACCGAAAGGGAGCCGGAGCGAAAGCGAGCCTTAACAGGGCGACTTGAGTCCCGCGCCGCGGACGCGAAGCCGGGTGAGCTATCCGTGGGCAGGCTGAAGCGGGGGTAAGACCCCGTGGAGGGCCGAACGCACGTCGGTTGAAAACGGCGGCGATGACCTGCGGATAGGGGTGAAAGGCCAATCAAACCCGGAGATATCTCGTTCTCCCCGAAATAGCTTTAGGGCTAGCGTCGCGCGTTCACCGCCGGAGGTAGAGCACCGGATGGACGAGGGGGCTTCGCCGCCTACCGAATCCAACCGAACTCCGAATGCCGGCGGCCCAGAGCGCGGCAGTCAGAGCATGTGGGCTAAGCTGTGTGCTCGAGAGGGAAACAGCCCGGACCGCCCGCTAAGGTCCCCAAGTTCCAGCCGAGTGGCAAAGGATGTGCGTCCGCCCAGACAACCAGGATGTTGGCTTAGAAGCAGCCATCCATTCAAAGAGTGCGTAACAGCTCACTGGTCGAGTGGACATGCGCCGACAATACACGGGGCTAAGCTGGACACCGAAGCGGCGGGATTTTAATTCATTAGAATCGGTAGGGGAGCTTCCCATGGGCGGAGAAGCCGGAGGGCGACCGACGGTGGAGCGCATGGGAGTGAGAATGCTGGCATGAGTAGCGAGAGACGAGAGAGTAACTCGTCCGCCGTGAACCCGAGGTTTCCTGGGCAAGGCTAATCCTCCCAGGGTCAGTCGGGGGCTAAGGCGAGGCCGGTAGGCGTAGCCGACGCGCAGCAGGCAGACATTCCTGCACCGCGCACGCGGCGCTACGACCGACGGGGCGACGGATGGGGGTGGCTCGGCGGGGTTCTGGACGTCCCCGTGATGGAGCGCGGCCCGCGGACCAGGGAAATCCGGTCCGCATCGAGGGCGAGGCTCCGGACGAAGCACTTAAGCGAAGCGAGTGAGCCCGAGGTCCCTAGAAAAACCCCTAGGCAGGCGCGTGCGCGCCCGTACCGCAAACCGACACAGGTGGGTGGGTAGAACATACCGAGGCGATCGGGTCAACCATGGTCAAGGAACTCGGCACAATGGCCCCGTAACTTCGGGAGAAGGGGTGCCCGCGCGTACGTGAACCGGCTTGCCCGGGGAGCGGAGGCGGGCCGCAGTGGAGAGGCCCAAGCGACTGTTTACCAAAAACACAGGACTCTGCAGAAGCCGCAAGGCGACGTATAGGGTCTGACGCCTGCCCGGTGCCGGAAGGTCACGCGGAGGAGTTAGCCGCAAGGCGAAGCCCCGAAGCCAAGCCCCGGTAAACGGCGGCCGTAACTATAACGGTCCTAAGGTAGCGAAATTCCTTGTCGGGTAAGTTCCGACCTGCACGAAAGGCGCAACGACTTGGGCGCTGTCTCGACCATGGACCCGGTGAAATTGCACTGGTCGTGAAGATGCGACTTACCCGCGGAAGGACGGAAAGACCCCGTGAACCTTCACTGCAGCTTGGCATTGGCCGCTGGTCCCGCGTGTAGAGGATAGGCAGGAGGCACAGATCCGGAGGCGCCAGCCCCCGGGGAGCCGCCCTTGGAATACTGCCCTCGCGCGACCGGCGTCCTAACCCGAGGCCGTCAACCGGCTCGGGGACCGTGCCAGGCGGGCAGTTTGACTGGGGCGGTCGCCTCCTAAAGGGTAACGGAGGCGCGCGAAGGTCCGCTCGGGACGGTCGGCAACCGTCCTTTTGAATGCAAGAGTACAAGCGGGCTTGACTGCGAGGCCCACAAGCCGAGCAGGTGCGAAAGCAGGCTCTAGTGATCCGGCGGCCCCGAGTGGGTGGGCCGTCGCTCAACGGATAAAAGGTACTCCGGGGATAACAGGCTGATCTTGCCCAAGAGTCCACATCGACGGCAAGGTTTGGCACCTCGATGTCGGCTCATCGCATCCTGGGGCTGGAGCAGGTCCCAAGGGTACGGCTGTTCGCCGTTTAAAGCGGTACGCGAGCTGGGTTCAGAACGTCGTGAGACAGTTCGGTCCCTATCCTCCGTGGGCGCAGGAGAATCGATGGAGGCTGCCCCCAGTACGAGAGGACCGGGGTGGACGCACCTCCGGTGAACCGGTTGTCGACCAACGGCACGGCCGGGTAGCCGCGTGCGGCGCGGATAACCGCTGAAGGCATCTAAGCGGGAAGCCGTTCCAGGGATTAGTTCTCCTTCCGGTAAGGGCCCAGGTAGACTACCTGGTCGATAGACGGCAGGTGCAAGGCTGGCGACAGCCTCAGCCGAGCCGCACTAATCGCCCGAGCTCTTCCGGAACCGCACCTCGCGGCCCGCGGGACCCAGCGCTCTGAAGCGCGGTCCGGGCACGAGGATGCCCCCGAGTCACCTTTCCTATGCGCCATGCGGCCCCCAGGGCACGTAGATGAGACCCAGGACACCGTAACGGTGGGCGCCGCCCACCGGTCAGCGGCCAGAGCATGGGGGGCACGCCCGGTCCCGTTCCGAACCCGGAAGCTAAGCCCCATCGCGCCGAGAGTACTGCGGGGCCAGCCCGTGGGAGGCCAGGGCGCCGCTGACCGGTGGACGGCACCGAGCCGTCGCAAGACTTGAAGAAGGGGGAGGCCTCGCGGCCTCCCCCCTTTTTTGCGTTTACGGGGCGTGAATGACTCAATTACACCAGACGATCTTGTTGTTTTCGGTATTGAGCCTTTATTTAAAGAAAATAAATCGTATAACAAGGGCAACTGCTATGGCCGCAATGATCATAAGCAGGATTGTCAGCTGATGCTGCTTGCGTCGTTTACTTGACGAAACGAAGATTGATTTTCCCTGTTTTGGAGTCTCGAGATAGCGAGCCGAATGCGTCAAGGTTTGCTTGGGTCGAGGCCCTCTTTGTTGATGAGCGGCGGATGCTTTCATCGGCTCATCACTAACTGCACTGTTTTTAGATAATGGTGCGTCTTTCAGATATACAGGGTCTCCCGAGGCAACGCCCATATGTTTACGTCCCGTTTGGGCTTCTTCGAGCGTTTGATATCGGTTTCTTGTCACATATTTGGGCTCTGGGCCATTGATGGGCTCTTGCGAGATGTGGGGGCGATGGAATCGAATCGGTTGCGGGCTGGATGCTTCGTCCTGCTCCGGCATAAACGTGTTGTCCTGTTTTTGATCGTCCATGATGCCCTTAGCTCGTCATCAATATCGTGTATGCGCCCATTGTAAGCCAGCCGTCTAGTTTTGATGGGATTGCATACATTATTTAAGCCTTCGTTCAAATTCCGTTTATTAGACAAAACCTTAGTCAACCAGACTTAGATATGCTTATATCAATAGACTCAAAAAACTTTATAGTCGATGTATATATAAGAAGCGGCTGGGCATATATAACAGCGTCAAAAGAAGTCCCAGTCACCTAGAAGATGACTCGGCAGTCCTTAAAAGGAGTGGTAAACATGGCAAGCATGGTTCCTTATCGTTCGGTTTTTGGCGTTCGTCCTTCTGCTAGCTCGCTGTTCGATTTGTTTGATGATATGACCGATCTTGCAAACAACTCGATTGCTTCCAAGGCGTTCCCCGTTGATGTCGAGGACAAGGGCGATGGTTATGAGGTCAAGGCCTATCTGACCGGCGTCGCTAAGGATGATATCGACGTTGAGCTTAACGAGGGTCGCCTGTCGATTAGCGTGAACGTTGTGGAGGACGAGGAGAACGAGGGCAAGAACTTCCTGCAGAAGGAGTTTAGCTCGTACAGCGCGACGCGCGGCGTGTATCTGAAGGACGCTTCGAGCGAGGGCCTTTCGGCTAAGTATGCTGACGGCATCCTGACCGTTACGGTTCCCAAGATTGTCGAGAAGAAGAACGTTACGAAGATCTCCATCGACTAACGATGGCTCTGCTTCAATCGAGAGTATGAGTTAAGGGGGGGCTGGGAAGTGATTCCCAGCCCCCCCTTGTTGTCTTGAGGGGCTATTGAATGGTTGTCGGTTGATATTGGCTTGCAGGGCGTATCGAGAGCTTCCGCGGCCCTTGAAGACGGGTGGCAGAACTGCCGAGTTCATCATCGAGACTTGCATCAAGCGCGTTGGCATAGCTTTTGACGGTAAGGCTTGGACGATTATTGTCCTGGCTGATGTGCATGGCGATGAGTTGTTCGGTGCGATCGGTAACAAGTTCGCGCGCGGCTTCGGCGGCCTGGTTGTTGGAGAGGTGCCCCTTTGTGGACAGGATGCGCTCCTGAAGAAAGCGGGGGTACGCTCCTTCGCGCAACATAGTTACATCGTGGTTACTTTCGAGCGCGAGAACTCGACAGTCTTTGAGGATGCCTATGGCCTTGCTCGATAACTCTCCGGTGTCGGTGGCAAACCCAATGGAATCATCGAGAGCATTAAATCGATAGCCGACAGGATTGATGACATCGTGCGATGTTGAGTAGGTTTGCACGTGGATGCCGGCAATGGGGAGCGTGTCGCCGGGGTCAAATTCCTCTACGGGCAGGTGCGCGAGGTTTTCTTTGCATGAAAGGGTATCCCTGCTGGCAAAGAGGGGACCATGCCAGTGCTTGCACCATACATCGAGCCCCTTGATATGGTCACCATGCTCATGGGTGATTACAAGAGCGGCGACGTCGTCTGCCGAGAGGCCAAGCTCCGCCATGCGTTTAAGTGTCTCGCGGCGGGACAGGCCGTTGTCGATCATGATGAGCCCATGAGGCCCCTCGACGAGTGCGCAGTTGCCTTTTGAGCCGCTGCCGAGGATATGAAGGTGCAGGCGAGACATAAGATTCCAAAGGATACAATGAGTGCGGACGAATAGAGGAGGAAGCGAATGCCAACGGTATCTCAGCACTATGGACATCATGCCGCGCCGAGGACGGATAAGAGCGTCCTGGCAACGCGGCAGGCCGCTGCCCCCGTAGTGCTCATGGTATCAGGCGGTGCGGACTCGACGGCGCTGCTCCTTATGGCTTGCACATCAAAGCTGGATATCCAGGACGGGCGCGGCGTCGCTCCCATTGCGCGCGAGCGATTGCACGTGCTGCATGTAAACCATCATCTGCGCGGGGAGGCATCCGATGGCGACGAGGCCTTTGTACGTGGCCTGTGCGCGCAATACGGCTTGCCGCTGTGTGTTGAGCATGCCTATTTTGATGACGAATCGGGCAATATCGAGGCTGCGGCTCGCGAGGTGCGCTATGCCGCGGCACGGAGATATGTTCGCGAACTTTGTGCCGAATCGGGCGCACCGCGGACGGCGGCTCGTATCTGCACCGCGCATACTTCGTCGGACCGCGCGGAAACATTTTTGATGAATGCCATTAAAGGGTCGGGTCCCGCGGGTCTATCGAGCATTCCGCGCCGTCGGAACATTGTGGTTCGCCCCTTGCTCGACCTCACGCACGATGAGCTCGTGAGCTATCTGCAGGTGCACGGTCAGCCATGGCGGGAAGATGAAAGCAACGAGGACGTTTCGTACTTGCGCAACTATGTGCGCCATCGGGTGATGCCGGTGGTGGCGCAGCGCAACGCGAGCGTCTGTAAGACGATTGGCGCCGCCTGCGAGATCTTAGGCGATGAGGATGCCTTTCTTTCCCAGCTTTCCGCACAGGCGTTCCGAAGCTGCCTGCGTAAGGAGGCGGCGGGTGCACTGGTCCTTGACGCTCGTCGACTGGCCGCGGCTGAGGTGGTAATCGCGCGGCGCATCGTGAGACTGGCGATTAAACGCATCGATCCGGACGCTCGTCCAGAGATGCGACATGTGGAGCGAGTCCTTTCCTGCGTTGCCGAGGGCGCCGGCTCGGTCACGCTTCCGGCGGGGATTGACGCACGCATTGAGTTTGGCATGCTGGCGTTTAAGGCGCCGGTGGCTCGCGAGGGCCTGGTCGCGGACTGGGTTACCGTACCCGGTCGTTTGCCGTTGGGCGGGGGACGTGTGCTGGTCGCAGAGCCGATGGCCGTTGAACCGGGATGCGATATCGTGCGCCGCGCCCGTGAGCTTGCGGCTGCCGGGGAAGTGACAGCTTTGGTAGACGCGGCTGCCCTGGGTTTTGCCGACAGCGATAGTGAGCGGATCCTGGCGGGCTCGCGTGGCGAGATCCCTGCCGAGGCGCGATTGGCGCGCCTGTGGGTGGACGGTCCCGCACCGGGAGATGTGATGTGCCCGTTGGGGATGAACGGCCGAAGCAAGAAAGTGTCAGACCTGCTGAACGAGGCTCGTATTCCCGTTTCTGAGCGCGCAGGCGTTCCTGTGGTGAGAACGGCTCCGGGAGGTGCCGTGGTATGGGTCGCCGGAGTTCGCGCGGACGAGCGTTTTAAGTGCACGGCCGCAACGCGCGTGGCATATCTGCTCCGCGTGGTCGATGCGGAATAGCGTCCCACGCCAGCTATTCTGTGCGACGTTGACGGTATTCCCGCGCTGATGGCGTACGGGCTGGAAAATATACCCCGTGCGCTGCTAGAATGTGAAGTTCGCGTCCATACGGCGGTGTGTGGGCGATAAGCACAAGAAAGGGTTGTCATGGCTTCTCAACATCCGGATATCGAGAAGGTTCTGTTTACGCAGGAGGATATCGACGGTATCGTCTCTCGCCTAGGCGAGCAGATTACTCGCGACTACGCGGGTAAGGATCTGGTGCTGATTGCGGTCCTGCGCGGCGCCGTGGTCTTTATGGGCGACCTGATGCGCAAGATCGAGCTGCCGACCAACATCGATTTCATGGCCGTTTCGAGCTATGGCGACGGTGTGAAGTCCTCGGGCATCGTGCGTATCATTAAGGACCTGGATATCGACATCCGCGGTCGCGACGTGCTGATCGTCGAGGACATTCTGGACTCGGGCCTGACGCTCAAGTATCTGATGAAGAACCTCGAGAGCCGCAAGCCCGCTTCGCTGGAGGTTGCCGCCTTCCTGTGGAAGGACGTTGAGGACCGTACCTCGGCCGTCACGCCCAAGTATGTTGGAACCCATTGCCCCGATGCCTTTGTGGTGGGCTACGGCCTCGACTATGCCGAGCGCTATCGTAACCTTCCGTATCTGGGCATTTTGAAACCGGAGGTTTATTCGTAAGATGCCCGACGACCGTAACGATAACAATTCCCAGACTCCCCGGGAGCCTAAGATCCCGGGGATGCCCGGAGGCAAGAAGCCCACGCGTACGGGCTGGCTGTATTTTATTTTGGCTTGCGCGCTTCTGGGCTACGCCTTCTTTAACATGGGCTCCGGCTTTGCCAATTCCAGCAATACCGTAAAGCTCGCGACGAGCGAGATGGTTAACGCCATTAAGCAGGATCGCGTCGAAGATTTGACCTATACGGTTCAAGACGGAAGCGTGGCGGGTCATTACTGGAAGACGAAAAAGGACAAGGGTGACACGAGCGAGCTCAAGAGCTTCTCCTCGACCTATGTCGGCTCCGATTCGCTTGCCGAGCTTATGGCGGAGCACCCCGATACCAAGTACATCGTCAACACCAATGACCCCGATTTTTGGGGCGACTTGGCGATGAGCGTGCTTCCGACGATCGCCCTGATCGCCATCATGTTCTACTTTATGCGCCAGATGATGGGCGCCAACAGCAGGAACATGCAGTTTGGCAAGACCAACGCCAAGACCAACGAGGCAACGCGCCCCAAGGTCAAGTTTGAGGATGTTGCCGGTGTGGACGAGGCAGTCGAGGAGCTCGAGGAGATTCGCGACTTTTTGAGCGATCCGGACCGCTATCGCAAGCTGGGCGCCAAGATTCCGCGCGGCGTGTTGCTGGTTGGCCCTCCGGGTACCGGTAAAACCCTGCTGGCCAAGGCCGTCGCCGGCGAGGCGGGCGTGCCGTTCTTTAGCATCTCGGGTTCCGACTTTGTCGAGATGTTCGTGGGTGTCGGCGCCAGCCGCGTGCGCGACCTTTTTAAGGAGGCCAAGTCTCAGGCTCCGTCAATCATCTTTATTGACGAGATCGATGCCGTGGGACGTCAGCGCGGAGCTGGCTTGGGTGGCGGTCACGACGAGCGCGAGCAAACGCTCAACCAGCTGCTGGTCGAGATGGACGGTTTTGAGGAAAGCGAGTCGGTCATCCTGATCGCCGCGACCAACCGTCCTGACATCCTGGATCCGGCATTGCTGCGTCCCGGTCGTTTTGACCGTCAGGTTACGGTCGACCGTCCGGATGTGAAGGGCCGCGAGCAGATCTTGCGCGTGCATGCCGAGAACAAGCCGATGGACGAGGACGTGAAGTTTGAGAAGCTCGCCCAGATGACCGTTGGCTTTACTGGTGCCGATTTGGCGAACCTGCTCAACGAGTCTGCGCTGCTGGCCGCTCGCCGTCATCGTTCCGTGATCTCGATGGACGAGGTCGAGGAGTCGATGGAGCGCGTGATTGCCGGACCGCAACGCAAGGGTCGCGTGATGACCGAAGCCGAGCGCACCACGATTGCCTACCACGAGAGCGGCCACGCTTTGGTGGGCCACATCCTGGAGCACTCCGATCCGGTTCATAAGATCTCGATCGTCAGCCGCGGTCAGGCCCTGGGCTACACACTGCAGCTTCCGCAGGAGGATCACTTCCTCAAGACCAAGAACGAGATGCTCGACGAGCTCGCCGTGTTCTTGG
Organism: Collinsella sp. AM38-1BH; assembly: GCF_003467545.1. Taxonomy (NCBI): domain Bacteria; kingdom Bacillati; phylum Actinomycetota; class Coriobacteriia; order Coriobacteriales; family Coriobacteriaceae; genus Collinsella; species Collinsella sp. AM38-1BH. The sequence continues at coordinate 9,072 of NZ_QSHC01000011.1, forward strand.
GCGGTCGCGTTGCCGAGGAGCTCATGTGCGATGACATCACGTCGGGCGCGAGCAACGACCTGGAGCGCGCGACCAAGATGGCGCGCGAGATGGTCACGCGCCTGGGCATGAGCGAGGAGCTGGGCACTCAGGTCTTTGGCGAGGCGCAGCATCAGGTATTCCTGGGCCGCGACTATGCCGATCATCAGGATTACTCCGAGGAGACGGCGCGCCGCATTGATATCGAGGTTCAGCGCATCATGCGCGAGGCCCATCGTCGTGCTGTTGAGATCTTGGATGCCCGTCGCGATCAGCTCGATCTGATGGCGAAGGTGCTGCTTGAGCGCGAGACTGTCGAGGGCGATGCCGTGAATGCCCTGCTCGATAACGAGTGGGACGCCTATCTTGAGCGCGAGGGCGATATCCTGGCGGCCAAGGAGGAGCGCAATGCCAAGGCGGCCGGCATGCCGACCAAGAAGCGCGCGCCTCGTATGAGCGAGGAGGAGCTGGCGGCTGATGCCGCGGCCTTTGCGCAGGCGGCCATGCAGGAGGATGCCGAAGCCACATCCAACGATGCCGGCGATGACCATGTCGTCAACGCTGGCGGCAACACCGACGCCGACAAATAGTTCTTGTAGCGAAAGCCTCCGCGGGGAAACCTGTGGAGGCTTTTCTTTTAAGCGATATGTTGATTGGGGACAGACTTAAATGAGCGTTTTCACGCATTTAAGTCTGTCCCCAATCAACATTGCTGCGGCACTTTGCTCAGCTAAAGCGTACAATAGCGCCTATGTGAAAGGGGAACAGATGATCAACGAAACTATGTATGCTCGCGGTGCGGAAAGCTCCATCATCCGTGAGATCTTTAGCTATGGCCTTGAACGCAAGGCGCAGATCGGTGCGGAGAACGTATTCGATTTTTCGTTGGGCAACCCGAGTGTTCCGGCGCCCGCTGCTGTGGCTGAGTCCATTAAGAAGGCATTGGAGCTGCCGAGCGACCAGCTGCATGGATACACGCCTGCACCGGGTCTGCCGCAGTGCCGTACCGCCGTGGCCGAGTCGCTCAACCGCCGTTTTGGCACGAGCTATGAGGGCAAGGACGTCTTTATGACGGTGGGTGCGGCGGCTTCGCTCACCTGCACGCTCAACGCGATTACCAATCCGGGCGACGAGGTCATCGTTATCGCTCCGTACTTCCCGGAGTATCGCGTGTGGATCGAGAAAGCTGGTTGCACGTGCGTCGAGGCGCTCGCCGATGAAGATACGTTCCAGCTGAGCGTGGATAACGTGCTCAAGGCGATTACCGATAAGACCGCTGCCGTCATTATCGACTCACCCAACAACCCGACCGGTGCCGTATATACACGCGACACGCTGACGCGACTGGCCAATGTTCTGCGCGAGGCCAACGCTCAGCGCGATTCCGAGAATCCGATTATGCTCATCTCTGATGAGCCGTATCGCGAGATTGTCTATGGCGCCGAGGTGCCTTGGGTGCCTTCGATCTACGAGCACACCATCGTGTGCTACTCGTATTCCAAGTCGCTTTCGCTACCGGGCGAGCGCGTCGGGTGGATCCTGGTTCCCAATACGAATCCTCAGGCAGCTCGTCTAATGCCCGCCGTTGCCGGTGCCGCCCGTACGCTGGGCTTCGTGTGTGCACCGGCCCTCTTCCAGCGTGTAATCATCGACTGCATTGATGAACCGAGCGATGTCGAGGCCTATGCGCGCAACCGCACCGCGCTTACCGATGCACTAGCGGAGTACGGCTACACCTATGTTGAGCCGGATGGCGCGTTCTACCTATGGGTGAAAGCGCTGGAGTCCGATGCGAATGCGTTCTGTGAGCGCGCGAAGAAGTATGAGCTGCTCGCGGTGCCTTCGGATAGCTTTGGCATGCCGGGCTGGTTCCGCCTGGGCTACTGCGTGAGCTATGAGACAATCGTCAACTCGCTGCCTGCCTGGAAGCAGCTGGCCGACGAATATCGTCGAAAGTAAAGCGCTCTGCTTACAATGTTTTACGTGAAACGGGGTTTGGTTTTAAGCCAGACCCCGTTGTCTATGCCGTTGTGTGATTGGGATGAAGCAGTTTTACGACTGCCGAAAGCTATGCGTACAATGAATATACGCGACGGCCATACTGGACAAGGAGACCCGATGCCCTACCTTCTTTCTTGTGATATTCATACTCATACGATGTTCTCTGCGCATGCGTACTCAACCATCGAGGAGAACATCTATTGGGCGGCGGAACGCGGCCTTCAGGTGCTCGGTTCCGCCGATCATTTAAGCTCGATGGTTACGCCTTGTCCCAATGACCTGCGCAGTTTCCAATTCTTTATTAACCAGGATATCTGGCCGCGCATTTGGAGCGGCGTGCTGGTGCTGCGTGGTGCCGAGGCTGATATCGTTTCGCTGGACGGCAGCTTGTTTGGCGAAGACATTCCCGTTTCGCTCGATATCGCCGGCGATTCGTATAGTCGTGAGCATTCGCTGTTCGATTTGGTGACGCGTAATTTGGATTATTTGGTGGCAAGCGTGCATAACCCGCAGTTTGCCGAAGGCGCGACGCTCGCCCAAACGACCCAGATGTACATCAATGCCCTGGAGCACCCCAAGGTGTTCATGCTTGGGCATGCGGGGCGCTCGGGCGTGCCGTTCGATATCGATGAGGTGCTGTTGGCGGCCAAGGCCAAGCACAAGATCATCGAGATCAACAACCATAGTCTTGAACACGGTGTCGACACTGAGCATTGGGCCGTATGCCGCAAGATCGCCGAGCGCTGCGCCGAGCTGGGCGTGGGTATTGGCGTGTCGACCGATGCCCACATTGGCATGGCCATTGGCAAGCTCGATCACGCGCGCAAGATGCTCGACGAGATTCACTTCCCGCTGGATTTGATCGTGACGCGCGACCGCGAGACACTGCTGCGCGAGATGGCGGCAGCCGGCGTGTGTGACCTGCGCAAGGGGATGTAGCGGAGTTCATAAACCAAGCGAAGGGGGCGGTCCAGACGGGCCGCCCCCTTTCTTGTCCCGAAAATCTACCGGGGTGGATTAGCGGCGCTCGAGGACCGCTACGGTTTCGGTGTGGTCGGTATGGGGGAACATGTCGACGGGCGTGATCTTGAGCAGGCGATAGCCTCCGTCGAGGAGCTGGTGCAGGTCGCGCTCTTGGGTCACGGGGTTGCAGCTGATATAGGTGATGCGGCGCGGCTTGAGTGCGCAGGCGGCTTCGAGGAACTCGGGGGTGGAGCCGGCGCGCGGCGGGTCGATGGAAAGGACATCGATCCGCTCGTTGTTGTCGGCGGCATCTAGGATGTAGTCGGTGGCGTCGTCGGCCATAAACCAAGTGCTGCGGGTGAGGCCGTTGAGCTCGGCATTGCGACGTGCGTCGGCAATGCCCGCCGGGTTGCGCTCCACGCCGAGCAGCATAATGCCGATACCCTTGTTCTGGGCATCCTTCGCGGCGCAAAGACCGATGGTACCGCTGCCACAGTAGGCATCCATGAGCACATCGCCCTGGTGCAAATCCATGCCGTCGATAGCGAGCTGATAGAGCAGCTCGGTCTGTTGCGGGTTGGTCTGATAAAACGCGGTGGGGGAGATATCGAACTCGCAGCCGAGCAGCTGGTCGCGCATGCATTCGGCGCCATACACGATGCGAGTTTCCTCGCCGAGGATGGCGTTGCCGGGGCGTCCGTTGATGTTTTGGGCGACGGTGACGATGTGCGGATTGAGTGCGGCGACAGCCTCAAAGAACTCCTGCGCATGCGGCAAGTCGCGCTGAGCGGTTACGAGCGTGACCATGACCTGGTCGGTACGCCAACCGCAGCGGACGACGGCATAGCGGAGCAAGCCCAGATGCTTGTCCTCGTTAAAGGCGGGAATGTGCAGGCGCTCAGCTTCACGCGCGATGCCGTTGAGAATCTGACGGGCGCCCGGTGCCTCGACGGGGCATTCGGGTACGGCAACGATCTTGTGCGTGCCGCGCTCAAAGAAACCGCAACGGATGGCGCCCTCCTTACCGGGAGCAAAGGGAGTGGCAGCCTTATGACGAAAGCCACGCGGCGCAGGATATTTACCCGGGTCGCCCAGGGTGACACCCATGCCACGAATAGGATCTACAGCAATGCCCTCACGCTCACAAAGCGAAGCAAAAAGCTCCTCCATGGCAGCCTGCTTGGCGGCGAGCTGCTTCTTATAAGGACGATTGAGCGCCGTGCACCCACCGCAAGCTTTCATGATCGAACAGGGAGACTTGGGGTCCACAGCCTTACGCGCAGACGAAACCCGATCTTTATGCGGGCGCTTAGAGCGAGCCTGAGGTGCCTTATTCTCGTCCCGGCGAGAGCCAGAACGCTTGGCTTTAGCCCTGTTCTTGGTCGATTTGCTTTTTGCAGCTTTAGAAGACTTGGATTTCGTAGAAGATTTCTCCTCCTTTGACCCCTCAGCCGCTTCCACCAAAGCACGACGAGCCCTACGCTCCGCACGAGATTCTGCCATGAATTAACCCCACTAATTTACAAATTGAAATCTGAAAGCATTGTACCGTGCCAAGCTAGCGGACGATATGCAAGCACCCATTTCATGTTAGTGATAAGCCCAACGACGTTTGCCCGCCGGGTGCCGGGGCTGGGGCTAAGTTTGTCGCGAGTTCCGCACGAACAGGAGAGCACTTAATGTGCTCTCCGTCGTGAGCAGGACTGTAGAGCAGCAAACTTAACCCCTGCCCCGGCACCCGGCGGGCAAATCCTCCCTTGTACTCTATCAAGGTAAAGTGTATGATGCTGAACGTTACATGATTCACTTTACCTAACTAAAGTGCCATCAAGGGGGAATACCATGAATACCGATATGTCTCGTCGTCAGTTTGTTGGTCTAGCCGGCTCGCTTGCCACGGTGCTTGGCCTTGGTCTCGTCGGCTGCGGCGGTGGTGCCGGCAAGGGCTCCGCTGCTGGCTCTGCCGCGGCCAAGGATGTGAAGGGCGCCGCGGAGTCCAAGAAGCTCGTGGTGGGCTTTGATAAGTCCTATCCTCCGTACGGCTTTGTGGGCGACGATGGCGAGTACACCGGCTTTGATCTCGATCTTGCCAAGGCTGTTGCCGATAAGCAGGGCTGGGAGGTCAAATACGAGGCCATCGATTGGGATGCCAAGGACACGCTGCTCAACTCCGGCGCCATCAACTGCATCTGGAACGGCTTTACCATGGAGGGTCGCGAGGACGACTACACGTTCTCCGAGCCGTACATGCTCAACGAGCAGGTGCTGGTGGTAAAGAAGGATGCGGGCATCAAGAGCTGGGACGATCTTGCCGGCAAGACCGTGATTACCCAGACCGATTCCGCTGCGCAGGATGTGCTCGAGGGTGACCAGAAGGATCTGGCGGCGACTTTTGCCACGCTCGACACGATCGGCGAGTACAACACGGCCTTTATGCAGCTCGAGAGCGGCGCGGTCGATGCCGTGGCTTGCGACCTTTCGATTGCCCAGTATCAGCTTGCCGCCAAGCCCGATGCTTATACGCAGCTCGACAAGCCGCTGTCCAGCGAGCACTACGCCGTCGGCTTTAAGAAGGGCGACACCAAGTCCGCCGATGCCGTGACCGAGTCGCTCAAGGCGCTCTATGAGGACGGCACGGTTAAGGACCTGTGCGACAAGTATTCAAGCTATGGTCTATCTTTCGATAATTGGGTGCTCAAGTAATGTCTATTCAGGTCATGATACAGATGCTTGGCCAGGGTTTCTTGGTCAGTTTGCAGTTGTTTGTGCTGACGCTGTTGGGGTCGATTCCGCTGGGAATCCCCGTGGCGTTTATGCGCATGAGCAAAATCGCGCCGCTTCGCTGGATCGCGCGCATCTATATCTCGGTCATGCGCGGCACGCCGCTCATGCTGCAGATGTTTGCCATCTACTTTGCCCCGTACTACGTGTTTGGCATTTCGCTCACGCCCGATTCCAAGTGGACGGCGTGCGTCGTGGCGTTCATCATCAACTACGCCGGCTATTTTGCCGAGATCTATCGATCGGGCTTGCAGTCCATTCCGCGCGGTCAATACGAGGCTGCCGAGGTGCTGGGCTATTCGCGCGTGCAGACGTTTCTGTATATCGTGATGCCGCAGGTCGCCAAGCGTATTCTGCCGGCGATGGGCAACGAGATCATCACGCTGGTCAAGGACACGTCGCTGGCGTTTGCCATTGGCGTGGGCGAGATGTTCTCGACGGCCAAGGCGCTGGTTGCCTCGCAAGTGAGCATGGTGCCGTTTGCGATTGCGGCGCTGATTTACTGGGTCTTTAACTTTGTGGTCGAGATGCTGCTGGGTGCCGCCGAAAAGAAGCTGGACTATTATCATGACTAACTCAGTGATGAAAATCGAAAGCGCGCGCAAGGCGTTTGGCGGCAATGAGGTGCTCAAGGATATCTCACTCGAGGTAAAGCGTGGCGAGGTCGTGGCGATTATCGGGCCTTCGGGCGGCGGTAAGTCCACGCTGCTGCGCTGTGCCACGCTGCTCGAGACACTCGACGGAGGCTCGCTCTCGTTTGGCGACCTTGCCGTTGCGACGGATGCGGGATCGGGCGCGGTCTATGCGAAGGGCGATGTGCCCAAGCAGGCGCGCTCGCGATTCGGCCTGGTGTTCCAAAATTACAATCTGTTCCCGCACTATACGGTGATGAAAAACATCACCGATGCCCCGATCCGCGTGCTCAAGCGCCCGCGCGAGCAGGCGGAGGCGCGTGCGCGTGAGTTGATTGTGCAGATGGGGCTTACGGGCAACGAGAACAAGGTGCCGTGTGAGCTTTCCGGCGGTCAGCAGCAGCGCGTGAGTATTGCCCGCGCCCTGGCACTCGATCCGGAAATCTTATTCTTTGACGAGCCGACTTCGGCGCTCGATCCCGAGCTGACGGCCGAGGTGCTGCGTGTCATTAAGGACCTGGCGGCGCAGAATATGACGATGGTAATCGTGACCCACGCAATGCAGTTTGCGCGCGATGTTGCCGACCGCGTGGTCTTTATGGACGGCGGTCGCATTGTCGAGGAGGGATCTGCCGAGCAGGTTATCGACCATCCGCGCGAGCAGCGCACGCGTGAGTTCTTGAGCCGTATCGAGGGATAGACTCAGGTATTTACTCAACTATTAATTGAGGCGAAGCCGCCACAGGTCTTACGGTCTGTGGCGGCTTTTTGTTTACATCGGCGGGGTTCAATAATTGCCCCACAAGCTTGTCTCTTCCTCTCGCCGCCTGTATTCATGCGCGTGCCGAAAGGTCTGCATGGACAGCCGCCCGTGAGGGTAGGGTGGTGGCATAGGACATTTGGAGGGTGAGTCGGCTCGGCTGCCGACCATGCTGCTCCCGGGACGGCACCGACCGCGAACTCTCCCCGTTGGCGTCGCGCATTGCGCGCGGCCCTGCAAGGAGGTCATCATGGGTGCTCCCAAGACCGGTAACGTAAGGAACGTGGTGCTCGTAGGCCAAGGCGGGGTGGGCAAGACTTCACTCGCCGAGGCCATGCTCCACCTTTCCGGCAAGACCGCCCGCCTGGGCGGCCACGACGGCACCAAGCCCACGCTCGACTATGACCCCGAAGAGGTCAAGCGTGCGTTTTCCATCTCGACGACCATTGCGCCGATCGACTGGAAGGGTGCTCGCATCAATGTGCTCGATGCCCCGTGCTATCCTGATTTTATCGGCGACGCCTTTGCCGCGATGAGCGTCTGCGAGACGGCCCTGTTTGTGGTCGACGCCGAGGCCGGCCCGCAGCCTACGACGGTTAAGCTCTGGTATGCCGCCGAGGACCTGCGTCTGGCGCGTGCGGTATTCGTAAACCGCCTGTCGCGCTCCGAGGCCAGCTTTGCGACCACAATGGACCTGCTGCAGGAGCGCTTTGGTACGCGCCTGGGCGCCGTGACTCTTCCCTGGGGCGAGGGCGAGGACTTTGACGGCATCATCGACCTGGTGCGCATGAAGGCGCGCCACTGCAACGGCGCCGAGGCCGTTGAGTCGGAGATTCCCGAGGAGTATCGTGCCCAGGCCGAGGAGGCCCATGACCATCTGTGCGAGCTGGTGGCCGAGGCTGACGACGAGCTGATGATGAAATACTTGGAAGGCGAGGAGACGCTGACGCAGGAGGAGCTTGAGGGCTTGTTGTCCAAGGCGATCGCCGAACGCATCTTTGTGCCGGTCTTTGCGGGCGATTGCATTAAGGAGCAGGGCGTCAACTCGCTGATGGACGACATCGCCACGTACTTCCCGGCGCCGACCGACTACGGCGAGATGCCGCTCATCGACGGCGATTCGCTTAAGATCTCGAGTGACGATGACCGTCCGGTGGCCTTTGTGTTTAAGACCCTGGCCGATCCGCAGCAGGGTCGCATCAGCTTTATCAAGGTGCTGACGGGTACGCTTGAGCCGGGTCTTGAGCTGATCAACGCCCGCACGCGCAAGAGCGACCGTCTGGCTCACCTTTATGTGATGTGCGGCCGCGACATGACCGAGGTCGGGCACGCCTATGCCGGCGATATCATCGTGGCACCCAAGCTGGCGGCCGAGACGGGCGATACGCTCTCGATTACCGGCAAGGTTGAGGCTGCGGCGTTTAAGTTCCCCAACTCGCAGTACCGCATCGCCATCGAGGCCGAGAACCGTGGCGACGAGGAGAAGCTCTACACGTTTATCGAGAAGGCCTGCAAGGCAGACCCGACCATGAGCATCGACCGCGACGAGGAGACCGGGCAGACCATCATCTCGGCGGTGGGCGAGGCGCAGGTTTCGGTGCTGCTCAACCGTTTGGAGGACCGCACCAAGGTTGTGGCAAAGAGCGTGCCGATCCGCATTCCGTATCGCGAGACCATCCGCCGCACGGCGAGCGCACAGGGTCGACACAAGAAGCAGACCGGTGGTGCCGGTCAGTATGGCGACTGCTGGCTGCGCGTTGAGCCGCTCATTGGGCCCGACGGCACGAGCGACGGCTATGAGTTCGTGGACGAGGTCGTGGGCGGTCGCATTCCGCGCTCGCTGATTCCCGCCGTGGACAAGGGCGTCCAGGAGACCATGAAGGACGGTATTATTGCCGGCTACCCGCTCACGGGCATTCGCGTCGCGGTGTACGACGGTTCGTATCACAGCGTCGACTCCAACGAGATGGCGTTCCGCGCGGCGGCTCGCATCGGCCTGCGCAAGGCATGCGCCGATGCCGATCCAGTGGTGCTGGAGCCTATCGAGGAAATCACGGTGACGATCCCCGAGAGCTACGCCGGCGCCGTGATGGGCGACATCTCGGCCTCGCGCGGTCGCGTGACGGGCATGGAGACCGATGAGCGCGGAGACACCGTGGTCATTGCCCAGGCGCCGCTGGCCGAGCTGACGGATTACTCGACGCGCCTGCGCTCCATCACGCGCGGCACGGGCGACTTTACCATGAAGCCCGCGGGCTATGAGCAGGTGCCCTATGACGTTCAGGCCAAGCTGGTCGAGCGCTATGAGGAGGGCCGCGCCAAGTAGCGCGTGGCGTTGCCTGCAACATGCATGCCGGTGCAAGGGCCGCTCTGGGCAATCCGGGGCGGCCCTTTTTGATCCCTGGGGGACGGAGGAAAACGGATCATTTTAGGTTTTGGGGCAGCTTGGTCGGCCCTAGTCCCCCGAGGCCTGATTGCGGCCGGTGGCGTAGTCGATCTGCACGTGCGGCTGCAGATCGTAGCAATATACGTGGAAGCAGAGGGTCTTGCCGTGGTCCTCGACCGATTGCGCCTCGAGGCGCACGCCGCGGCAGACGAGCTCCTCTTCGTTATACATGGGTGTGACGCGGTAGAGCACATGGTTGCCTGTGTCGTGGATGTAGTCGAGGATCTGCTCTTCAAACGGCAGCATGCCCGTTTCGTTGAGATAGCGCGTGCCGGTGAGCAGATTCTTGCGGTTGGCGTTTTCGCCGCAGAGCGACCAGGCGATAAGGTGGCAGCGGTTGTAGAGGCTCTGACCCGGAATAAAGTCGTAGCGCTGCTGGTGCCACCCGGCGGGATGGATACGCGAGATATCGCCGCGCTTGCCCTGACCGAGCGATTCGGAACCCACGCAGGCGAGTGCCTTGCGGGTGCGGCCCAGGCTATCGAGCTTGGAGAACTTCTTAAAGCAGCCCTCTTCGGTAGCTCGCTCGTATTCGTCGAGCGTGAATGATGGCGTGCCCAACGGGTGCGTGCTGTCGGCGCGAAGGGCAACGTAGGGGTTGCCGGCGTAGTCGGGAATGCTGCTGAGATATACGCCGCGGGCGCGGTCGAGATCGGGGTTTTCGACCTCGTCGATGGGGGTGACGTTTGAAGAGGCATCGTCAGCGGTGTCGGTCGTGGCGGATTCAGAGCCATCGCCGGAGTCCTGATCATCTTCGGAGTCCGTGGAGCTCGCTGTTCCCGATTCGAGCCGGGCGACCAAGTCCGCTTCGTCGTCGGTGCGGTTGGGACTCTCGTTTTGCTTCTCGGCCAGAGCCGCCGCCTGTTCATCGCTTTGCGGCGAGAGCAGCTTGGGAGCTCCGTCGAGCGATCCCGTAAACAGCGCAAACCCCAGCACCACGGCGGTGCCGATGGAAAGTACTTGCTTGTAGGCGGACTTGCGCGACATTGAGGCTCCTGGATGGACGGTTCGGAATCTACCAGTCTAGCAGGAGCCGGCTGAGGCCGCTCCGCCGAACAAATACTCAAGATTTGGGACAAACACTCCTGATTTATTTGTCCCGCGGTCTAGATCGAGGTGGAGTCGAGCCAGTTGAGCTTGCACTCGAGAATGCGCTGCTCGCCGGGTTCGCTGCTGCCGTCAAGTAGGGCGAGCAGCATCTCGGCTGCTTCGCGACCTTCCTGGTCGACGGGCTCGATGATGGTGGAGACGGTCGGTGTGGTGAGATTAGTCCAGTCTTCGCAGTTGAGTCCCAAAAGGCCGATTTGCTGCGGAAGCAGATGGGCCATGGGCTGAAGTGCCTTGTAGACGCGGGGGAGCGCCCATTGGTTTTGGACAAAGATGAGCGTACGCTTGGCGGGGTTGAACTTGTATTTAAAGTATTCGGTGAGCTCGTTGATTGACGGCTTGTTGTGATCGATGGGAATGGCTTTGTAGAGCTGCCCATTCGCGGCTAATGCCTCGGCATATCCCTGAAAACGTTCCATGCGGGTGCGCATTTCGGTCATATTGGCGGCAATGGAGAAAAAGTCCTCGTAGCCGGCATCGAGAAGCGCCTGCGTGGCGTTGTACACGCCGTCGTAGAGGTTGGTTTTGATCCAGCTGGTGCCTGGGCTGTAGATGGCCGCGTCAAAAAAGACGACGGGCTTGCCGGCGCGTCTAATGCGGTCGTGCACGGCTTTGAAGTTTGCCGTGGGCTGGATGATAAAGCCATCGACGCCCAGCGAGAGCATCTTGTCGACGTACATGAGCTCGGTCTCGGGGTTAAAGTTGCTCGTGCAAACGACCGTCTGGTAGCCCGCGGGGAGCATGACCTGCTCCATGCCGTTGAGGACGAGGCCCGCCCACTTGTTGGTGTTATCCAAAATGATGATGGCAATGACGTGGGTCTGTTTGCCGGTGAGCGTTTGCGCTTGGGCGTTGGGAACGTATCCGAGTTCCTTGATGACGCGCGCAATCTTTGCCTGCGTCTTCTCGCTAAGCTTTTCTCGTTTGTCGTTGAGGTAATACGAGACGCTTGCCGTCGAGGTTCCCGCCTCTCGAGCGACGTCTGCGATCGTAACGCGCTGTTTTGCCACAGCGACTCCTTCCGACAGATGAGCATTTTCCAACATGATGACTTTGAGTCTTGGTGAGGGATACGCTTCGGTGAGCGACTTTTTCCTTTCATATGAGTATGCAACAAATGCGGTATACGGGTGGGGTCGAAATTTGTGACCGGCATGCGCATCTGCCGTCTACCGAGAAAATCAAATACTTCTTGACTTTTGAAATCGAGGGTAAAATCGCAGGATTCATTTTTGGTTAAACGCATAACTAAATCGCATAACCAACGCTCTGACCTGCGCGTTTACCGAAATAAGCTGGCATTAAGAAAAACGAGCACCTATATTGGTCTTGTCGAAAAGACAGCAAGTCCAAACGGCAGGGGATGCTCCGGAGGCCTCCGCAAACGGTGTCTTGCGCACGCAACTCTATGAAAAGAGGGAAGCAATGAAGATCGTAGGCGTTGCCGCCTGTACCGTGGGTATTGCCCACACGTATATGGCCCAGAAGGCGATTCAAGATGAATGCGCCGCCCGTGGCATCGAGTGCAAAGTCGAGGCTCAGGGTGGTCTGGGCATCGAGAACGAGCTGACGCAGGAAGACGTGGATTCCGCCGACCTGGTGCTCGAGTCCGTCGACGTGGGTGTCGAGAATGAGGACCGTTTTGAGCAGAAGATGGCCGAGGGCAAGTTCCTCAAGGTCGGTACCTCGGATGTAATCGCCGATCCGGTGAAGATCATTGACCAGGCCGTTGAGATCATCAAGGCGACGGGTGGCGCCGTTGACGCGCCCAAGGCCGAGGCCAAGGCAGAGAAGAAGGCCGTCTCCGCTGCCCCGCAGGCCCCGACACCGGCGTCCAAGCAGTCCATCTTTGCCGATCCTGGCAAGACGCTGCTCAATGCATTCAATACCGGCGTTTCCTATTTTATCCCCATCGTCGTTATCGGTGGCGTGTTCCTCGCCTTCTCGTTGGCATCCGGTACTGCCGGTGCTAGCGGCATGGAGGTCACCAACCCGTTGATGGTGAGCCTTAACACCATCGGCATGGCCGGCATCTCTATGATGATTCCGGTGCTTGCGGCATACATCGCTTACTCGATGGCCGGCAAGCCCGCACTTGCCCCTGGCTTCGTCCTGGGCTACTTGGTCAACAACGCCGTCGTCACCCCGAGCGGCAACAGTGTTTCGACTGGCTTCTTGGGTGCCATGATCATGGCTGTCATCTGCGGTTACTTTGTCCGCTGGATGAAGACCTGGAAGGTCAACAACACCATCCAGACCATCATGCCGATCCTGATCATCCCGATTCTGACCTCGCTCGTCCTTGGCATGGCATACATTTACATCCTGGCCACGCCGCTTGGCTTTGTGATGGATTGGCTCACCAGCGTGCTCGGTAGCCTGCAGGGCGGCTCCGCCGTCGTCCTGGGCCTGGTCATTGGTGTTATGACCGCCTTCGATATGGGTGGCCCCATCAACAAGACCGCTTCGACCTTTACCATGGCCATCATGGCCTCCGGCATCTACGGCCCCAACGGTATGTTCCGCGTCGCCGTCGCCATTCCCCCGATTGCTTGCGGCCTTGCTGCGCTCATCGCCAAGAACAAGTTCGATGACGCCGACCGTCAGATGGGCATCTCCGCACTGTTCATGGGCTGCATCGGTATTACCGAGGGCGCTATCCCCTTCGCGGTCAAGGACCTCGGTCACACCCTTCCCGGCATCTGCATCGGCTCTGCCGTGGGTGCGGCGCTCGCCGCCTTCCAGGGTATCGACTGCTACGTCCCGCACGGTGGCTTTATCGTCGCCCTTGCCACCAACAACGTCGCGCTGTTCTGCCTGGACATCGTGATTGGCTCCGTGGTCGCCGCTGCAATCCTGATTGCCATGAAGCCCACGCTCGATAAGCAGGCCAAGTAAACCTTTAAGGACTCCGGTTGTGCGGAGGGATGGATTTGACTCCGCACAACCGCCCCTACACAACAAAATCCATCCGTACTGATAGGGCCCGCATCTGGGTCCCAGGGAACTTTTGTCAAAAATCCTCTGGAGAAGGAGAACAAAATGTCCAACCTTACCATCCGCCAGGCCGTTCAGGGCATGCTCAAGCTGCAGGATAGCGGCGATCACGCAACCATGGTCGGCATTGGCCCCATGAGCCCCAACCTGATTCAGGCCGTGTTCGAGCTTGCCAAGGACGAGGATTTCCCGCCCATGTTTATCGCTAGCCGCAACCAGGTCGATATGGACGAGATGGGCGCCGGCTACGTCAACGGTTGGGACCAGACGCGCTTTGCCGCCGACATCAAGAAGGTTGCCGACGAGGTGGGTTACACCGGTCCGTACTACCTGTGCCGCGATCACGGCGGTCCGTGGCAGCGCGACGAGGAGCGTAACGCCCACCTGCCTGAGGACGAGGCCATGGAGCTCGCCCGCAAGTCCTTTGTCGCCGACATGGAGGCGGGCTTTGACCTGCTGATGGTCGATCCCACCAAGGACCCCTATCAGATCGGCAAGGTTATTCCGCTCGACGTGGTGCTTCGCCGTACGATCGATCTTATCGACTACCTTGAGCAATACCGTCGCGAGCATAACCTGCCCGAGGTTGCCTATGAGGTCGGTACCGAGGAGACCAATGGCGGCTTGACCTCTACCGATAAGTACGAGGAGTTCATTTCTCAGCTGCAGCCCGAGCTCGAGAAGCGCGGCTGCCCCATGCCCACCTTTATCGTCGGCCAGACCGGCACCCTTACCCGCTGGACGGAGCAGGTCGGTCACTACAACTTCAAGAACGCTCGCGAGCTTGCCGATATGGCCAAGCGCTACGGCGTGGGTCTGAAGGAGCACAACGCCGACTACCTGGATGACGCGACGCTGCTCGAGCATATCCCGGCACACGTGACCGCCTCCAACGTTGCTCCGCAGTATGGCACCGAGGAGACCCGCGCTTACCTCAAACTCTGCGCTACCGAGCAGATTCTGGTCGACAACGGCCTGTGCGACGATCCCTCCGACCTGTATCACACGCTGCTGGTCAAGGCTATCAAGACCGAGCGTTGGCGCAAGTGGATGACTGGCGACGACGTCAACCTGCAGGTTGACGACATCCTGGCTGACGACGAACTCAGCCTGAAGATTCTGGATGTCTCCGGCCACTACGCCTTTAACGATCCCGAGGTCAAGGAGCAGGTCGAGAAACTCTATCGCAACCTCGCTGCCCAGGACATCGACGGCAAGCGCTTTGTGATCGAGCACATCAAGCGCCCGATCAAGCAGTACGTCGTCGGTCTTAACCTCAAGGGCGTCACGAGCCGCATCGAGAAGGCTCTCTAAGTAGCTTTTCCTACACGACGCCGGGTCCGGGGCATGTCCCAGCTGCGGGCCCGGCACATAGGACAAAGGGACATCCCCTTTGTCCTATTTTTTGAGTTTTGGATTCCTTAGAAGGAGTTTGCACCATGAAGTTCTTTATCGATACCGCCAACCTTGACGAGATCGCCGAGGCCAAGAGCTGGGGCTGCCTGGCCGGTGTTACCACCAATCCGTCCCTGTATGCCAAGACCGGCGGTAAGCTCGCCGACTTTGAGCCCCATATGCTCAAGATTGCCGAGCTCTGCGAGGGTCTGCCCGTGTCTGCCGAGTCTACCGCCACCACGGCCGAGGGCATGATCGAGGAGGGCAAGCGCCTTGCCGCTCTGGCTCCCAACATCGTGGTTAAGCTTCCCGTGTGCGAGGCCGGCCTCGCCGCCTGCCGCGCGTTGGCCGATGCAGGCGTGCGCGTCAACATGACGCTTGTCTTCTCGCCGACGCAGGCCCTCATGGCCGCCAACGCCGGTGCCCGCTACATCAGCCCGTTTGTGGGACGCTTCGACGACATCGCCGAGGACGGTATCTCGCAGCTCGACAACGTTGTGACCTGCATCAAGAACTATGACTGGACTGGCAAGAACGTCGACGACACCGTCGAGATCATCACCGCATCTGTCCGCACGCCCAATCACGTGACCCAGGCGGCGCTGCTCGGTGCCGATATCGCGACCGTCCCCATGGTCGCTCTCAAGAAGTGCCTGCATCACCCGCTGACCGACCAGGGCCTCGCCTCTTTTGAGGCTGACTGGCAGAAGGTCGTCGCTCAGGCTTAACGAGTGGATTGCCCCGGCATCGCGTCATCCGGTGCCGGGGTTGTTCTCAAGAGAGGAATTCGTATGACCAACCAGGAGCTGGCGAAGGTCGCCAATGAGGTCAGGAAGGGTGTCGTGACTGCGGTGCACGCGGCCAAGTCGGGACATCCGGGTGGATCGCTCGGTGCTGCCGACATCATGACGTATCTGTACTTTGAGGAAATGAATATCGATCCTGCCGACCCTCACAAGGCCGATCGAGACCGCTTTGTGCTCTCCAAGGGTCACGCGGCGCCGGGCCTGTATTCGGTGTTGGCAAATCGCGGCTATTTTCCCGTCGAAGAGCTCGAGACGCTCCGCCATATTGGCAGCCGACTGCAGGGCCATCCCAACATGAACGACACCCCGGGTGTTGATATGTCCACCGGATCGCTCGGTCAGGGTATCTCCGCCGCGGTTGGAATGGCACTCGCCGCAAAGCACTGGGGTGACAGCTACCGCGTCTACACGCTGTTGGGCGACGGTGAGTGCGAGGAAGGCCAGGTGTGGGAGGCGGCAATGTTCGCCGGCAACCACGACCTGGATAACCTTGTCGCTATCGTCGATCACAATGGCCTGCAAATTGACGGCAGTATCGACGAAGTTAACTCGGCTATGCCGCTTGCCGACAAGTTCCGCGCCTTTAAGTGGCATGTGATCGAGCTAGCCGATGGCAATGACATGGCGCAGATTGAGGCGGCTTTCGCCGAGGCTCGCGAGGTGACCGGCGCGCCCGTCGCTATCATCGCCGAGACGGTGAAGGGCAAGGGCGTCTCCTTTATGGAAAACCAGGTGGGCTGGCACGGCAAGGCACCCAACGATGAACAGTTTGAGCAGGCCATGGCCGAGCTCGCAGCAGCAGGGGAGGAGCTCTAATGGCAGACGTCAAGAAAGTCGCCACGCGCGTTAGCTATGGCGAGGCACTTGTCGAGCTGGGCAATGAGCACGATGACTTTGTGGTTCTCGATGCCGACCTGGCCGCCGCCACGCAGACCGGTAAGTTTAAGGCTGCGCACCCTGAGCGCTTCTACGATGCCGGCATTGCCGAGAGCAACTTGATGGGGCTTGCCGCCGGCATTGCGACCACGGGTCGCGTCGCCTTTGCGAGCACCTTTGCCATGTTCGCCGCCGGTCGTGCGTATGAGCAAGTGCGTAACTCCATCGGCTATCCGCACCTCAACGTCAAAATTGGCGCTACGCATGCGGGCATCTCGGTCGGTGAAGACGGCGCTACGCATCAGTGCTGCGAGGATATCGCGCTCATGCGCACGATTCCGGGTATGACGGTGATCGTCCCCGCCGATGACATCGAGGCTCGCGCTTGCGTGCGCGCCGCCTATGAGTTTGAGGGACCGGTCTACATGCGCTTCGGCCGCCTGGCAACACCGGTTATCAACGACCGCGAGGACTATGAGTTCAAGATTGGTCGCGGCGTGGTCGTGCGCGAGGGGTCCGATGTGACCATCGTCGCTTGTGGCCTCATGGTCGCCGAGGCGCTTGAGGCTGCCGAGGCGCTCGCTGCCGATGGTATCGACGCCGAGGTCATCAACATGCATACGATCAAACCGCTCGATGAGCGCCTGGTGGTTGCCAGCGCCAAGAAGACTGGTCGCGTGGTCACCGCCGAGGAGCATTCGATTATCGGCGGTCTTGGCGAGGCCGTGGCCTCGGTGCTCGCGGAACAGCATCCGGTGCCGATGCGACGCGTCGGCGTGCGCGATGTATATGGCGAGTCCGGCCCTGCGGTCGATTTGCTGCACAAGTACGGTTTGGACGCCGACGGCATCGAAGCCGCGGTCAGGTCCGTGTTGTAAGGAAGGTTTTCCATGGGGTTTGTATCTGCCAACCAAGTGACGATTGGCTACGCCGCCGCCTCGCGCGAGGACGCGCTGCATTATCTGTCCGAGCAGGCTGTTGAGCTTGGTTTTGCCGATGACGCATCTGCTGTAGAGGCGGCTTTTATTGCTCGCGAAAACGAGGCCGAGACTGGCCTCGTCGCCGGTTTTGCCGTTCCGCATGCCAAAAGCGACGCGATTCATACGCCGGGCGTGGCCGTGCTCAAGCTGTCCGAGCCTGTTGAGTGGCCGAGCTTTGATGGCGTGCCCGTCGATGTGGCACTCGCGCTGTACGTGCCCGCCGGCGAAGCGGGAACCACGCACCTGCGTCTGCTCTCCAAGGCTGCCGTGATGCTGATGGATGCCGGCTTCCGTGACAAGGTGCGCACGAGCGCCGATCCCGCCGAGATCGCGGAGCTTATTAACGCCGGGCTCGAGGGCTAGGTGCAACCAGCCCGCTCAATCTATTGATCCTTCTCCAAGGAGCAGGGCCGCGACGCTATAGGCGTCGCGGCCCTGTTTGCGTTTCCCCAGATAAAACCTGCCAAAATAAACCTGTCCCTTTTTGGCAGGTTACGTCATAAAGTTTCTGTCTATGTAACGAAAGTACAATATGATATATACGTTATATACAAGTTTGTGACGTGCAGTAGATTTGCGGCAACCCAAGCCGATGAAGGGGTCGATATGATCAAGGCTGTCATTTTTGACATGGACGGAACGCTGGTCGATACCGAGCGTTTGGACATGAGGGCATGGAAGGTGGGCGCTGCCGAGCTGGGGATTGCGATTGATGATGCGTTGATCCATCAGTTTATCGGCCGTTCGAATGCCGATGTTAAGGACATCCTTGAGGCGCATTACGGCAAGGGCGAAACCGCCGACGCGATTTTTGCCCGCAACATTGAGCTACACAGCGAGATGGCCAAGACCGACCTGGAACTTAAGGCCGGCGCCGCCGAGTGCCTCGACGAGCTGCTGGCTGCGGGCTATCACGTGGGCCTTGCGACGTCGTCGCGCCGCGTTGCGGCCGAGCGCAACCTTAAATCGGTCGGCCTCTTTGACAAGTTTGAAACGGTGACCTTCGGCGAGGATGTCGCATATGGCAAGCCCGACCCCGCGATTTACCTGCTCGCTTGCGAGCGCGCGGGCTTTGCTCCCGAGGAATGCGCCGTGGTCGAGGATTCGCGCAACGGCTGCGTCTCGGGTATCACGGCCGGCTGCCATGTCTTTGCTGTGCCCGATATTGTGCCGCTGCCGCAGGACGTGGCGGATGGCTGCGAGGCCGTGCTCGACACGCTGTTCGATCTGACGGCGGCGGTCAAGGCCGTGCGCTAAAGGTATGCGCCGAGGTCGATGGCGGTGGCTTCGACGCAGCTGCTTGCCTGGGTGCTGGCGCGCTCGGCGATCTGGGCGCCGATGCCGTAGCTGTCGGCTGCGGTGTTCCATTCATTAGAGGGGTCGCGCTCGTCTCTCTAAAGATAAAGTCGGTTAGAGAGACAGCCTTAGGTAATCTAGCAGCGAATTCGTTATATCTCTCTAAAGGTCTCTCTAAAACAAAGTGCTTATCTCTCTAAAGTTAGAGAGATAAATCTATTGGTTTAGAGAGACGGAATGCCAATGCTGCCGGATAAAGGACTCATTGAAGTAATGGGTTCATCGACGAGCTGTAACCGCCGCTATCGGAAAAAGTAGGTGCGGCCGAGACGCCTCTCAAGTGCCTCTCGAAGTTAGAGGGGTGCTAGAGAGGCAGTTGTCTCGTGACATTTTCCCAGATAAAACCTGCCAAAATAAACCTGTCCCTTTTTGGCAGGTCTGCGGGTCAATGCCCATCAAACGAAGTTGCGGTGGAATAGTTCCTGTTTGGGCCCGATAGGCCGCAAAACAGGAACTATTCCACCGCAACTTATTTGGGATGCGCTATTGATTCATGTTGCCGTGGATGTAGGGGGTGACCTCGGGGGAGATGTGGCCGCAGCCTAGGTTGCGCAGGGCAGATTCGATGGCGGCGGGAAGCGGGGCCTTGCCCTCGTCGTTGACCGCGGTCCTGCCGAGGGCGGCGATCTTGGCGACGTCTGCCGGCGCGGCCTCGATATGCATGCAGCCGCCGATCAAGCGCGCGCGTACCTGTGCCAGATCAAGATCGTGCAGGTAATCCTCGCAGGCGCGGATTACATCGACCTTCTCGCGCGTAAGCTCCTCGCCCGTGGGGACGCGCGTGGCAAGACATGCTCCCGCCGGCAGGTTCCAAACGGGATAGCCCCAGGCGCGCAGCAGCTCGCGCTCTTCGTCCTTGGTAAAGCCGACCTCCATGAGGGGCGAGCGCACGCCGAGCTCCTGGGCGGCGCGCATGCCGGGGCGGTAGTCGCCGCGGTCGCTTGCGTTGCTGCCGTCGATGACGGTGGGAAAGCCGAGCGACTTGGCGTGGTTGACGATGGCGGTAAAGCCGGCGCGCTTGCAGTGGTAGCAGCGGTCGGCATCGTTGCAGGCTACTTGGGGGAGCCGCAGCTGATCGACCGAAAGATTGAGCACGGGGAGCTTAAAATGCGGCCCTTCATTGGCCTGCCCGTCAACGGACCGCTCAAACGAAGCCTGCTCGGGCGTGCCGATGAGCGGCGTGGTGAGGTGAACGAGAAGCGTGCTGGCGGGCATGATGCGGGCGCAGACCGCGGCCAAAAAGCTGCTGTCGACGCCACCGGAAAACCCGATAGCCACGCGCCCGTATGCCAAAAGCAGCTGTTCGAGCGCCGATAGCTTGTCTTGAAGCTCCTCTGCGGGTGCCGTGGTGTCTAAAATCATGAAACGATCCTTATCGTTGAGTACTCGGTCGAAAACTATAATCCTACCGAGCCACTTGTCATAAGACTTCTATCTATGTAACGAAAGTGCAATATGCTATATACGTTATATACAAGTTTACAAGTGCGGTAAAGTTGCGGGAGTACAGCAGCGCGAAGCGATGGGGGACCGATATGATCAAGGCTGTTATTTTTGATATGGACGGAACGCTGGTCGACACCGAGCGTTTGGGTATCAAGGCGTGGAAGGCGGGAGCGGCCGAGCTGGGATTCGCGATTGATGATGCGCTGATCCATCAGTTTATCGGTCGCACGCTGCCCGATGTCATGGGCATCCTTGAGGAGCATTACAACAGCAGCGAAACCGCTGAGGCGATCTATCGTCGTCACAAGGAGATTCGCGACGAGATGGTCAAGACCGACCTGGAGCTTAAGGCCGGCGCCGCCGAGTGCCTAGACGAGCTGCTGGCTGCGGGCTATCACGTGGGTCTAGCGACGTCGTCGCGCCTCGTTACGGCCGAGCGCAACCTTAAGATGGTCGGTCTTTTTGACAAGTTTGAAACGGTAACGTGTGGCGAGGACGTCGTGCACGGCAAGCCCGACCCCGAGATGTATCTGCTCGCCTGCGAGCGCGCGGGCTTTGCTCCCGAGGAATGTGCCGTGGTCGAGGATTCGCGCAACGGCTGCGTCTCGGGCATCACGGCCGGATGCCACGTCTTTGCCGTCCCCGATATCGTGCCGCTGCCGCAGGACGTGGTGGATGGCTGCGAGGCCGTGCTCGATACGCTGTTCGATCTGACGGCGGCGGTCAAGGCCGTGCGCTAGCGTTTGCACGCGAGTCGCCATGCCCCGCGCCCGATCCCGCAGGACGGTGACGGTAACGGCGCCTGCGTGGAGGCGCTGACGCAGTCAGCCCCTCTTATCACGCCAAGATTGCTGTTTTGGCCGATAAGAGGGGCATTGTGCTTTAAGCGACTGGGGCTGCGGCCTTGGTAAGGAGCTGGCGGAGGGTTATGACGCTACAAGTTACTCCAGGAGCCAGTCGATCACGTTGCGCTTGCGGACTCCTTCGTAGTTCGCGTCCGCAAACAGCGTGTCGAGCGTAAGAAGCGTCTTGGGGTAGTTGTCTCGGACTTTCTTAAAGGGGGCCAACTCTCGATTGAGGGTAGTTTCGTCGAGCGTTGTGGCTGAAACCTGAAAATAGGCTGTCTCGTCTGACTTTAGGGCAACAAAATCGATTTCCCCGCCGTCGATATCGCCCACGTAGACGTCGTATCCACGGCGTAGGAGCTCGAGATAAACAACATTTTCGAGGATATGACCGATATCGCTGCTTTGGGTTTTGACGAGAGCGCCTCTAAGTCCAAGGTCAACGGCGTAGTATTTGCCGTTTGTTGAAAGAAGCTGCCGACCGCGCACGTTATAGCGCGGAGCAAAGTACAGCACAAGGCTGTCTGTTAAGCCTTTGAGGTATTTGGCTACGGTTTTCTGGTCGGTTTTGTTGCCGTTGGACGAGAGCGTGTCGGAGATTTTTTTAATCGAGATCCGG
Organism: Collinsella sp. AM38-1BH; assembly: GCF_003467545.1. NCBI lineage: Bacteria > Bacillati > Actinomycetota > Coriobacteriia > Coriobacteriales > Coriobacteriaceae > Collinsella > Collinsella sp. AM38-1BH. The sequence goes on from NZ_QSHC01000011.1 coordinate 31,100, forward strand.
TTTCCAATGCTATGGAGTAGGAACTTGGTGATATCGCGCAGGGTCGGGACGTCCGAGACCTTCAGGCGTTCGATAACGTCGCGTATGACGATGGTATCGTAGAGGCTCATAAGATAATCGCGCGCCTGGGGTCCCTGAATACCCGTCTCGGCGATAAAGGGAAAAGAGCCCCTGGTTATGTACTCGTCAAACAACTGCGCGGGAGCCTTTCCGTCATTGGTTTTTGCCGAGCAAAACTCTTTAAAGGATAGGGGCAGCATCTTGAGCTCTACGTAGCGGCCGGAGAGCAAAGTTGCCAGCTCGCTCGAGAGCAGATAAGCGTTGGAACCGGTTATGTAGAGGTCGACATTGTCCTTGATAAAAAGACTGTCGACGGCTTTTTCGAAATGCTCGACGTGCTGTATCTCGTCCAGAAAAACGTAGTTCATCTTATCGGGGACGAGTCTGGCGGAAATGTAGTCGTAGAGCGCTCTATACGACGTAAGCGACTCGAACTCCAGGTCTTCAAAGTTGAGGGATATAACCTGGTCGCCTGTGATTCCATGATCGCGCAGGTAGCTGCGGTAGATTTCGAATAGCTTTGATTTGCCGGACCTTCGCACGCCCGAAACGACCTTGATGACGTGTGAGTCTTTCCACGAAATGAGCCAGTCGAGGTACTGTTTGCGATCAATCAGATTCATGAAACCCCTTTCTTGGCGAGAAAAAACTGGAGCAAAATCAATACTTATAGGAAATATCTAAAAATATGGAATTGATTCTATTTTAACAAAAAAGGTAATGAAAAATGGATTACATTCCATAAATATCCGTAGCCGCAGATCCGGCTAAACGGGGAGGGAACATGGGGCCAGCAAAACGCCGCAGCGGGACTGTTCCCGTTGCGGCGTTTTTTTGTTACAGGTAGGCGCCCAGGTTGATGTCGGTTATTGGGGCCGCGGATGGGCCCGTCGGGTGCTGCTCGGCCTTTTGGGTGCTCACACGCTCGAGCAAGAAGGGGCGTACGAGCTCCTGACGGTTAATGTCCTCGGTGGCCGTGATTGTGGTGACGGTACGCGCGGCGGAGCCGATGCGGACTCGTTTGGTCTTGGCGGCAGGTTTATCCTCGATTTGTTCCATGAGCAGCTGCACGCCCTTGCGGCCGATCTCGTAGCCCGGTGGTGCTACCGTGGTGAGGGGGACCGATCCGCTCCAGGCAAGTGGGTTGCCATCGCAGCCGGCAACAAGAATCTGGCCGGGGACGGAAATGCCCTTGTCGGTCAGCGCCGAGATAACGCCCGAGGCTAATACGTCGGTCAGGCCGATGACAAAATCGGGGCGCTCGTCCGCGGGGCGCTCGGCGATTTGGGCACCGATGCCGTAGCCGTCGGCAGCGGTATTCCATTCGCCGGCGTCGATGACTTCGATCTTGATATCGGGGTGCAGGGCAAGGGCCTTGTGAATGCCAAGCACGCGTAGGGTGAGCTGCATAAATGCTGCTCTGCCCACGACGGTGATATGGCGCGCGCCACGGGCAACGGCGAGTTCGGCGATGATGCGACCTTGGGCTTCGTTATCGGCAGCCACGTAGTGGCCGGGCTCGGAACAGTGGATGTCCAGATGGACGATCGGCACGGGCATTTTAGTCATGGCCGGGTGCCAGTCGGGGGATGCCATGGGCTGAACCATGACGCCGGACATCTGAGTGCCCATAAAGTAGCGCAGGTAATGGTCTTCGAGAATGTCGTCGTTGTCGGCGTTGGCGATGAGCAAGTCATAGCCGTGCTTGCGTGCCTCGTTGTGGGCACCGCTGGCAATCTGGAGCGAAAAGCCGTGATCAAGACGGGGGAGGACCAGGCCAAAGGACTTGGTGGTGCCGCCGGCCAGCTGGCGAGCGCTTTGGTTGGGCAGGTAGCCCAAGCGATTGATGGTCTCGTTGATGAGTTTGAGGGTCTCGGGGCGCAGCTTTTCGGGGTGGTTGAGCGCGTTGGAAACCGTGCCCAGCGAAACCCCGGCCTCGCGCGCGACGTCGCTGATTTTTACCTTTGCCATAGCGGCCCCTTTGATGCGTTTCAAGTACAAGCCAGATTGTAGCATCCCAAACCTACCAAAAAGGGACAGGTTTATTTTGGCAGGTTTTATCTGGGGAAACGCCGTTGCCAGCGCGGCCACCACAAAGGTTCCTGTCCCCATTGTGGCGGTTTGGACCGGCTGGGCATGTGTGCATCGGGTGGTATCTAAGTTGAGATACCACTTCTGGTATATCAGCTTGCGCTTGCGTGAGTACAATACTCGAACGTTATACGTCTCAGCGCCCCCTGTGCGTGGACGTCTTGCAGTCACGCGAACGAAGGGATTTATCCTATGTGCGGAATTGTCGGCTACACCGGCTCTGATATTGCAAAGAACATCCTGGTCACGGGTCTTAAGCGTATGGAGTATCGCGGTTATGACTCCTCGGGCGTCGCGCTCGAGGTGGGTGAGGGCGCCGCGGCGCACCTCGACGTCATCCGCCGCGTGGGCAAGGTCGCGGGCTTGGAGAGCGAGCTTTCCAACATCGACAGCGACGCTACCTGCGGTATCGGCCACACCCGTTGGGCCACCCACGGCAAGCCCTCCGTCGTTAACGCCCATCCCCACACCAGCTGCGACGGTCGTATCGCCATCGTCCACAACGGCATCATCGAGAACTTCGCCGAGCTGCGCGAAGAGCTGGAGGGCCGTGGTCACCACTTTAAGAGCGAGACCGATACCGAGGTCTTCGCGCATCTGATCGAAGAGGCTTATGCCGAGACGCACGACCTGATGGCCTCCGTGCGCGAGGCTTGCACCCACGTGGTCGGTGCCTATGGTCTGGCCGCCGTGTGCGCTGACGAGCCCGGCGTGATCGCCGTGGCCCGCAAGGATTCCCCGATCGTAGTCGGCGTGGGCGAAACCGGCTCCTATGTTGCTTCCGATGTCATCGCGCTCATCGACGCCACCCGCGATGTCGTGGTGCTCGAGGACGGTCAGTTTGCCAAGCTCACGCCCGCGGGCGTCGAGTACACCGACGAGGCCGGCAACGTCATCGAGCCCAAGGTCACCCACATCGACTGGGACCTGGACATGGCCGAAAAGGGCGGTTATCCCGACTTTATGCTCAAGGAAATCCACGAGCAGCCGCGCGTCGTGCGCGACACGCTGGTCGGTCGTATGACGCCGGTCGGCGAGCTCGACATCGACGAGCTTGGCCTTTCGCTCGAGGAACTCAACGACATCGACCGCGTCTACGTGATCGCTTGCGGAACCAGCTATCACGCTGGCCTCATTGCCAAGAATCTCATTGAGGGCTGGGCTCGCATCCCCACCGAGGTGGAGGCGGCCAGCGAGTTCCGCTATCGCAATCCCATCATTACGCCGACGACGCTTGTCGTTGCCGTGTCCCAGTCGGGCGAGACGGCCGATACCCTTGCCGCCATTCGCGACGCGCGCATCAAGGGTGCCAAGGTCTTCGGCATCACCAACGTGGTGGGCAGCCCCGTGGCGCGTGAGAGCGACGGCGTCATCTACACCAAGGCCAACAAGGAGATCGCGGTCGCCTCGACCAAGAGCTTCATCGGCCAGGTCGTGAGCCTTACGCTTTTGGCCCTGCTGCTGGCGCAGGTCAAGTACCGCTTGACCACCAAGCAGGCGCGCATGCTGTTCCGCGAGCTTTCCGATACGGCCGAGCAGATCCAGTGGATTTTGGATACCCAGACCGAGGCCGTTCATGAGGCCGCCCTGCTGTGCAAGGACGCGCAGTCCGCACTGTTCGTGGGTCGCGGCATGGGTGCCGCTATTTCCTACGAGGGCGCGCTCAAGCTCAAAGAGGTCAGCTACCTGCACGCCGAGGCCTACGCCGCCGGCGAGATGAAGCACGGTCCCATCGCACTGGTCGATCCGGGCTTCCCTGTCATCGCCGTGGCCACCAAGAGTGCCACCTACGACAAGACCGTGTCGAACCTTATGGAGTGCAAGGCGCGCGGCGCCAAGGTCATCGTCGTTGCCACTGAGGGCGACGAGGAGATCAACAAGATCGCCGACTGCATCATCCGCGTGCCAGCAGTCCGCGACGTGTTCAGCCCCATCACGGCGAGCGTCCCGCTGCAGCTGCTCGCCCGCGAGGTGGCCATCCTGCGCGGTTGCGACGTTGACCAGCCCCGCAACCTGGCGAAAAGCGTCACGGTCGAATAATCGAGTTCCGTCGTTCTAACAACTAAGGCCCGGCTCCGCATCAAAGACGGAGCCGGGCCTTGTTGCATTTGCCCAGATAAAACCTGCCAAAATAAACCTGTCCCTTTTTGGCAGGTTAGCGGAGCTTGCTGGTCTCGAAGTAGTCGGGGAACTGGTCCAGAACCTCGGTTTGGTTGCGGAACATCATGTGCAGGTGCTTGCTGACCAAAAAGCTCGCTTCGATGGGGTCGCGACCGGCGATAGCGCGGCGAATCTGCTTGTGCTCGTTCACGATGTCCTGATTGTCGAGAACCTGCGTGGCGGCGCGCAGCCAGCGGAAGCGCTCCAGGTCGGCATTGGTCTCCTCGAGCCACGACCACACAGTGCTGCGGCATGCGATGCTAAAAATCATGTGATGCATGAGGTTGTCGCTCAAAAAGAAGCCGATGCGATCCTCTTCGGCCATGGCCTTTTCCTGCAGCGCGATGGCGCGGTCGAGCTGCTCGATGCCAGCCGACGTGGCGCGCGCGCAGCACTCCACGATCACCTGCTTTTCCAGATGCTCGCGGATGTAACAGGCACTCTCGGCAAGGGTGAGGTTGATGGGCGAGACGTAGGTACCGCTCTGGGGCACGGTGCGCACCAGGCCTTCCTGCGCCAAGCGAACCAAAGCCTCGCGCACGGGCGTGCGACCCATATCCAGGTCGTCGCAAAGTTGCTTGACGCCCAGCTTTTCGCCCGGCTTGTAGTCCAGGTAGACGATTTTGCGTCGAATGGTGTGGTAGGACTGGTCCTGTAGGCTCGTTTCCTGCTCGCCGACGTGCATCGATTCTTCCATAGCGCCTCGCAACTGTTCTATCAAACTCATATGTCAGTTGTTAATTATGCCGCGAATCAGCTTTCCGCGGTGGGTAATTCGGCTGTTGCCCAAGAACTATTGCGGCATCTTAGTCTTTGTTTACGCAAGGCTGCGCTCAATGTTGCCGTATCATAAGCCGTCGCAAACGTGAAAGAGAAAGAAGGAATCCCATATGCAACTGGCAAATATCGTACGCGAGCGCTGGAAGGGCGTCTTGTTCTGCCTGATCATCGCTATCCCCGCAACGCTGCTCGGCAAACAGATTGAGGTGGTCGGTGGGCCGGTATTCGCCATCCTCTTCGGCATGGTTCTGGCAATCGTCTTTCCCAAGAATCATCGCGAACAGCTCGCCGCCGGTGTCACCTATACGTCTAAAAAAGTCTTGCAGTACGCGGTTATCCTGCTTGGCTTTGGCATGAACCTCTCCCAGATTCTGTCCAAGGGCGCCCAGTCGTTGCCGATTATCGTGGCGACGATCTCGACCTCGCTTGTCATCGCCTTTGTGCTCTGCCGCGTTATGAACGTGCCGAGCAAGATCGCGACGCTTGTGGGTGTGGGTTCGTCGATTTGTGGCGGTTCTGCCATCGCCGCGACCGCACCCGTCATCGATGCCGACGATCGCGAGATTGCCCAGGCTATTTCGGTCATCTTCCTGTTTAACGTTATCGCGGCGCTCGTGTTTCCGACGCTCGGCGGCATGCTCGGGCTGACCAACGAGGGCTTTGGCCTGTTTGCCGGTACCGCCATCAACGACACCTCGTCCGTAACGGCTGCGGCGAGCGCTTGGGACAGCATGCATCCCGGCGCCAATGTGCTCGAGAGCGCCACGGTGGTCAAGCTCACCAGGACGCTGGTCATTATCCCCATCACGTTGGTCCTCGCATGCTGGCAGATGCATCTGGCGCGCAAGGCCGGCGGCGACGCCAAAAGCACGTTCTCGCTTAAACGCGCGTTTCCCATGTTTGTGCTGTTTTTTGTGCTGGCGAGCGTGATCACTACGGTGCTTCAGCTTCCTGCATCCATTACGGCGCCCATCAAGGAGCTGTCGAAGTTCTTTATTGTGATGGCCATGGCGGCTATTGGTTTTAATACCGATATCGTCGAGCTGGTCAAAAAGGGCGGCAAGCCCATCGCGCTGGGCTTTTGCTGCTGGATTGGCATTGCGTGCATGAGTTTGGGAATGCAGCACGTGCTGGGAATCTGGTAGAGAAGTAGCTTATTTGCGTGCTGCGTGCTGGTGAGCGCATTCTCACGGTGGAGCGATAGGAGCTCTTGCGGGTATGGCTTGTCCGCAGGTTTATAAGTCCCGAAGAGCTCTTATCGCCCCGCCAGGATGGCGATGCGGGGCAACACCTATACTCGCAGGACGGCGCTTTCTGCCCTATAGTGTTTGGTGAGCAATATCGTTCAATTTTGAAACACTCGGTCGTGCGACCGTCGGCGGCTGCATGTCGCCGCGGACAGGGGCAAATCATGGATAGCGATGCCAAGCTGAACATCTTGACCGAGGCCCTGGCTGCTGCCGGGGCCTCGGCATTGGCAATCGATGCGCGTGGGGACGTCGCGATCTCGACCATGAATGACGCGGCGCTTGAGCGGGATGTGGCGGCTTTTGTTGCTGAGCGCCTCGACCGTATAGGAGACGGCGCGCGTCTGGTTATGGGGCGTGCGGGTACGCGCCTGAGCCTGGCCGTTCGCCCCACCGACAAAGAGGGCGGGGGCCTTTGGGTCGTCGTGGTCCGCGAGGTGCGCGGCGCCGCGGCGCATGCGGGCATCGAATGGCTCAACGCCGACGAAGTTGAGGCCCGCTACGAATCGAGCGCGTACGGCATCGTTGAAGGCGCTGCTGCGGTAGCTGCACCGGTTGCCGAGAGCTATGCGCGCGGCGTGCCCCTTATGCTCGAGGGCGAGCTTGGCGCAGGTCAGGTCGAGATTGCCAAGCGCCTCTATCTGGACGGTCCTTTTGCCGATCAGCCCTTTGTTTCCGTCGCGCTCGATGAGCTCACCGAGCGCGGTTGGCGCCATGTGCTCAAAAGCGCCGAATCGCCGTTGTTCCAAACGGAGCTGACCCTTTGCATTGAGGGCTGGAACGCGGTTGGCCCCCAGCGCCTCCGCGAGCTGGTCTCCACGATGGCCGACACCGCGTTGGCGACGCGCTGCCATGTGGTGCTGACGGCGAATGACATGCCGGGCGGCAGCGAAAGTGATCAAGCCGCCTTTGTGACCGAGCGCTTCGCCTGTGCGGTGAGCGTGGCGCCGGCAATCGCCGAGCAGGGAGCCGCGTCGACGAAGGTTGCGCGCTATTTGGAATATCTCGCTGACGCATTTGGGACGGCAGCGCCCACGCTGTCTGCCGCGGCGACGAAGACGCTCGATGCTTACCGCTGGCCGCGCAATTATCTGCAGCTCCGCGAGGTCTCGGAACGACTGTATATATTGGTGGGGGCGGGCACGGTGGACCGCGCTGTGGCGGAGGAAGTGCTCGCCCAAGAGGACGTGATTAAGACCGCAACCTTTGGCGCCCCGACACTCGAAAGCGACCTGTATATCCTGCGACCGCTGGCCGATACCGAGCGAGATATCGCGCATCTGGTTGTAGATCATCTCCACGGCAATCGAACCCGTGCGGCGGAGGTGCTGGGCATAAGCCGTACAACGCTGTGGCGCTTGCTGAAGGACGATGACCGTTGAGCGAGGCGTCCGTGACCGCGCGCGACGCGTGTGCTACAGTCCAAAGCGTTATTGTTTCGATTTGGTTACGGCGTGCGAGGGCATATGGCTGAGACTTCAAAACCGAGCCGCAGAAGGCGGAGCGCCGCGCCGGTCAACCGACGCACGACATCGGTGACGTGGGGCAAACACGCCTCGGGGTTTGATGGCTCGTTCAAGCGCACTAAATATGGCTATCCTTCGGCAAGCGCCCGCTTGGCCATGCAGGCAGAGTCCTCGCTGTGGGGCCGCAAACGCGTGGTGGGCTCAAAGCTCAAGCACGACGGAACGCTCGGTTACATCAGCCGAGGGGCGGCTCGCCGCAGCGGACTCAATCCGGCTGGTTGGCATCGTTATGTTCCGATCGCGGTCGTCGTTGCGGTGATCGTCATCGCACTCGCTGCGCTTGGCTACGCCGGCGGTGGCGCCAACTTGGACGCAGTGTTTAAATCGCCCGAGCTCGCGCATGCAGGCACAGAAGTTGTCGAGGGCGCTCAGACCCAGACGGGCGTCGCACCCCAGCGCGGCATCGTTGCGGCGGCCTCCACCATCGCCGATGCTCAAAAGGACGAGGGCGAACAAGGCAGCGAAGCCGAAACGACTCACACGAACGAAACGACGACAACGGCGACGTCAATATAAGTTGCGAGTGGGGTAGCTAAAATAGCCCCGTCCAAAATTAGCTACCCCCGCTGACGCTCCTGGGTTACCTTACGTACACCACGTTGTCGCGGCGCGGCTTTGCCTCGGGTAGCGCGTCCTCGGCGTAGCCAAGAATGCAGTTACCGACACCGCGCAGGCTGCCGTCGGCGGGCAGGCCCCAGCTGGCCAGCAGCTCCAAGCCCTCGGGCGAGTCAAAGACCTCATGCGCGCGGTGAATCCAGCACGAATCGACACCCAGTGCATAGGCGGCGTTGAGCAAGTTGCCCATGGCGAGCGAGCCGTCTTCCAGATGTGTGGGCACGCTGCGGTCAACCAGCACCACCACAACGGTCTTGGCGCCATAGAAGGGGTCGCTGTTGCTGTCCATGACCTGGGCGTTGAGCTGTGAGAGACGCTTGACGGTCGCGGGGTCGGTGACGGCGACAAACGTCACCGGCTGGCGGCCCATGCCGCTCGGTGCATATTGGCCGGCTTCAATAATACGTGCAAGCTTTTCGGCCTCGACGGGACGATCGCTGTAGTTGCGGCAGCTGCGGCGGTGAATGAGTGCTTCGATAGTCTCCATGGTGTCTCCTTGCGGTGGCGTTGCAGATGCCCCGTTCATACCCGTCGGGCTTAAACGATAGACGGTCAATTGCCCGGCCAAAAGGATAGATTCCAATTGGGAAAGTAGGTTTGCATAAAAGTACCTTCAGAATGTGACAAACAAATGGGATGGTTAAACGTTTTATCCCGTCTACCCTGCGGTTTTTTACCACTTGCCTAAATGACGAACGCATAACCTCTGATAAAGGTTTTACTAAAGGAGTACCAACGTTTATCAATGCGCCGTGGTGGCGCCGGGCCAGGAGGTAACATCATGTTCCAGGCTGGAGATGTCGTCGAGACCGATTTCGAAGGATTTCTGAAGCTGCTGCGTTCCAAGACGCGCGCTTTCGTGTCGATCAACGATCACGAGTACTACATCACGCACACCGATGGCTATTGGCGTGTTCAGGATTGCGAGGCCCTCAACGACAAGGGCCACTTTACTGACTGCTCTGAGTTGGTCAACACGGTCTGCGAGGTCGTCGAGCTGCCGTGGATTGCCGGCAAGAGCCTGCATGACAGCTTCTCGGGCGCTACGGTCTATGAGGCCGTCGCCGCTTAACAGGCAATAAAACCCGATTTTCACGTGACCGCTGGCGCCGCTCCCGCGCCGGCGGTCTTTTTCTGCCGATAGGCCATAAAATGCGCGCATTTGCGGAGAGCCTGTTGACGATAGTCAAAACTCGGACTAATCTAGAGACACAAAATTGGTCAAAAATCGGACAATCGAATGGTGGGATAGATGAATAGTGCGGTTACGCTGGTCGACTTCGATCGGTTGCTCAATGGACTCGACCATATCTATTCGGAGTTCTCGCGCGCCTGCGGCCTTTCGGACTGCGCCTATTGGATGCTCGTCGACACCAGCACGGCGGGCGGCAGTATTGCCGTAAGCCGTCTGACAAGCGAATGGTTCTACAGCAAGCAGACCATCAACTCGGCAATTAAAACCTTGACGGCGCGGGGCTTCGCAACGTTGGAGTTTGCCGAAGGCAGTCGTAAGAGCAAGGTTGTGAGCCTGACCGAAGAGGGCAGGCGATTTGCCGAGCGTTATGCGTTGCCGGCACTCAAGGCCGAACAGCGAGCCTTTGGCGCGCTTGAGCCATGTGAGCAGCGCGAGATTATGCGCTTGATCGGCAAATTCTCTCAGGTGCTCGGCGATGAGTGCGATGCCTTTAAGCAGCATATCGCTGCCGAGAGCCAAGCCGAGAATCAAGGTGAGGGGGAGTCGTGCGACTGTTAATGAGGTTTCTAAAGCCATATCGAGGGCTTGTCGCAGTGACGCTGCTGGTGCTGCTGGTGGATAACGTCGGTACGCTGTTGGTTCCCACGATGCTGGCGAACATGGTCAACACCGGTATTACCACGGGCGATGTCGACTACATTTTACGCAACGGCCTATACATGTTTATCGCAACCAGCATGGCTAGCGGCGGCACGGTGCTGGGCTGCTATCTTTCGGCGCGCCTGGCCGCCAACGTGGCTTGCGATATTCGCAATGCCGTGTACGACAAATCGCTCGAGCTCGCGGCCAGCGATTTTGAGCGCTTTGGCACCGGATCGATGATCACGCGCTCGCTCAACGACATCAACGTGATTCAGCAGGCGATTCTGCAGACGATTCAGCTGGTGCTGCCCGTGCCGTTTTTGGCTGTGGCGGGCATCATCTTCGCCTGGTTTATCGATCCCGCCATGGGCACGCTTCTGGGCGTAGTCGTTGCGATTGTGCTGGTGGCGGCGGTCTTTACGGTTGCCAACGCGGCGCCGATTTTTATGCGCCTACAGGGCTTTATCGACCGCATGAACGTGGTGCTGCGCGAGAATATTGTGGGCGTGCGCGTCATCCGTGCGTTTAACAAGGAGCGCCACGAGGAACGGCGTCTGGACGAGGTGTTTAGCGAATACGCCGCCAACGCCATCAAAGTCAACCACCTGTTTGTGGGCCTCGACAGCTCAAGCTTCTTTTTGATGAACATCGCCGAGGTGGCGGTGCTGTGGGTGGGCGGCAACCGCGTAGGCGCCCACGCCATGCAGATTGCGAGTATCTCGGCGGTGCTGGAGTATGCAATTCTGATCCTGTTCTTTGTGATGATGGCCCAGATGGTGGTGCTGACGCTTCCGCGTGCTGCCGCGTGCCTGAACCGTGCGCAGCAGGTGTTGGAGATTGAGCCGAGCATCGTCGATGGCGAGCGCACGCTGGATGACGGGGCGCGCGAGCCCCAAGACGAAGCCGATGCGGTGGCCGTGTTCGACCACATGTCGTTTCGCTTTGACGATGCCGACGAGGACACCCTGTGCGACCTGAGCTTTGCCTGCCGTCGCGGTCAGACGACTGCGATCGTTGGCTCGACAGGCTCGGGCAAATCGACGGTGGCAAAGCTTCTGCTGCGCTTCCACGATGCCACCAAGGGCTCCATTCGCCTGAATGGTGTGGACCTGCGCGAGCTTACGCAAGACGAAATCCGCGGGCGCATTGCCTATGTGCCGCAGAAGGCGTGGCTGTTCTCGGGCACGGTAGCGAGCAACCTTCGCTTTGGTAACGAAGGCGCGACCGAGGGCGACATGCTTCACGCGCTTGAGGTTGCCCAGAGCACCTTTGTACTCGACCAACCGCAGGGGCTCGATACCCCGGTTGCCCAGGGCGGTACGAACTTTTCGGGCGGCCAGCGCCAGCGCCTGGCCATTGCTCGCGCGCTCATGAAGCAGGCCGATTTGTACATCTTCGATGACAGTTTTTCGGCCCTGGACTTTAAGACCGATGCGGCCCTGCGCCATGCATTGCAAGACGAGACGCGCGATGCCGCGGTGCTCATCATCGCGCAGCGCATCTCGACGATTCTGCATGCCGACCAGATTGTCGTGCTCAAGGATGGCGAGGTTGTGGGCTTGGGCACGCATGGCGAGCTTATGGAAACCTGCGAGGTGTACCGCGCCATCGCGGAATCGCAGATGAAGGGAGGTGAGTAGCATGACCGAGGAGCTCAAGAAGCAGGGCGGCCTTGTCGATGCCGCCGCTGCGGACGCTGCCGAGGAAGCGGTCGAGCGGGCTGCCATGTCGACCGAGCTGGATGACGCCGCCAAGGCTGCAGCCGAGCGCGAGGCTCGCCGCCAAGCGCTCTACGAGGAAAACGAGCGCGCCGAGGACGAGCGCGCCCGCGCTGAGGCAGAGCGCATGCGCGATGTGGACGACGAGGACGAGGACGAGAAACCCCGCGACACCTGGGCGACGGTGCGCCGCCTGTGGAGCGAGGCTGCCGGCGACCATTGGCGCTTCTATATCGTGTTCGCGAGCATTGTGTTCTATGCCATCTTTAACACCGCTGCGCCGGCATATAGCGCCCGTGTGATCGATGAGCTGTGGGGCCACATTCAGGTGGCGTTTGCCAACGATACCACCTTCAGCATCACCTGGGAGAACTGCGGCAGGACCATCTTCATCTACTTTATGATTTGGACGGCCGCCGCCTCGTTCTACGCACTCCAGAGCTTTTTGATGTCGAGCGTTGCCGAGCGCCTCAACCTGCGCCTACGCAACCGCATCGCACAAAAGCTCAACCGTCTGCCGCTTGCCTTTTTTGACGCACATCGTCCCGGTGAGGTCGTCAGCCGTGCGACCAACGACTTGGACAAGATGTCCGAGAGCATGCAGCGCGGCTTGCTGCAGCTTCTGGTGTCGATCGGTACCGTGGTGGGTGCCGTGAGCGTGATGTTCGTGTTTAGCGTGCCGCTCACGCTCGTCTTTTTGTTCTTTACGGCGCTTTCGCTGCTGGTGACGAAGGTCGTTTCGCGCCGCACGCACGATGTGACGGGCGAGCGCCAGGAGTGGGTGTCCAAGATTACGAGCGCGGTCGAGGAAGGCTACTCGGGCCGTCTGGTAATCCGTGCGTTCAACCGCGAGCGCCAGAGCTCTGCCGAGGTGCACGAGGCTTCGAAGGAGCTGGCGCGCGTGAGCACCAAGGCCGACTTTATGATCAATGCCGTCGGCCCTGCGGTGCGCTTTATCGGCCGTTTGGCGCAAATCGTGATTGCGCTTGTGGGCTGCAGCATGTTGGTTGCCGGACATATGACCGTCGGCGTGTTCCAGGCGTTCTTCCAGTTTATCTACGAGGCATCCGAGCCCATGACGCAGCTGTCGTTTACCTTTAACTCGCTGCAGAGCGCGCTGGCAAGCGCGGAGCGCGTGTTCGACCTGCTCGACGAGTCCGAGATGGAAGCCGATCCGTTGCCGGCGGTCGCCGCCAAGCTGCCGGGCAAGGTGGAGGGCCACGTCGCCTTTGAGCATGTGCGCTTTGGCTACGCGCCCGACAAGCCGCTCATGCGCGACGTGTCGTTTACCGCCGAGCCGGGCCAGAAGATTGCCGTGGTGGGAACCACGGGCGCAGGCAAGACGACGCTCATCAACCTGCTCATGCGCTTCTACGAGATTGACGGCGGGCGTATTACGCTCGACGGCGTGGATACGAGCCGCATGGACCGCGGCGAGCTACGGCAGCAGTTTGGCATGGTGCTGCAGGACGCCTGGCTGTTCGATGGCACGATTGCCGAAAACATCGCCTACGGCTGCCCCGAGGCGACGCGCGAGGAGATTGTCGCGGCCGCTCGTGCCGCGCAGGTCGACTTCTTTGTGCGCACCATGCCGCAGGGCTACGACACGCGCGTGGCCAACGATGCCGAGAGCATCAGCCAGGGCCAGCGTCAGCTGCTGACCATCGCACGCGTGCTGCTCAATAACCCGGCGATTCTCATCCTGGACGAGGCGACCTCAAGCGTGGACACGCGCACCGAGCTTGCCATCGGCCGCGCCATGGACGCGCTCATGCGCGGGCGCACCAGCTTTGTGATCGCGCATCGCCTGTCGACGATCGTGGACGCCGACCTGATCTTGGTCATGGACCACGGCAACATCATCGAGCAGGGCACGCATAAGGAGCTGCTCGCAGCCGAGGGTGCCTACGCCGACCTCTATCTGAGCCAGTTCGCATAATGTGACAAAGGGACAGTCTCTTTGCCACATCACAAATAAGGCGCGCCGGGGGTGAATTCCCTGGCGCGCCTTTGCGTTGATGCCGATGTCGTTTTGTGCCGCTTGCGTTCCTAGCGTTCGTCCACGAGCTTGGCGACGAGGGCCTTGAGCTCGGCCACCTCTCGCTCGAGTTCCTTGACGCGGCGGGCATTCTCGGTGATGCCCTGGCGGTTGAGGGCGGACTGCTCGGCGGCGTCATCGGGCATGTACTCGCGATGCTGCTTGGCGTCGAAACTCTCCTCGAACACACGGCAGCCGTTGCGCTTGATGATGCGTCCCGGCACGCCCACGACGGTGCAGTTGTCGGGGACGTCCTTAACGACGACCGAGTTGCCGCCGATCTTGACGTTGTTGCCGATGCGGATGTTGCCGAGCACCTTGGCGCCCGTGCCCACCGTGACATTGTTGCCCAGGGTGGGGTGACGCTTGCCGGTCTCGTTGCCGGTGCCGCCGAGCGTGACGCCCTGGTAGAGCACACAGTTGTCGCCCACAATGGTGGTCTCGCCGATGACGACGCCCATGGCGTGGTCGATAAAGAAATGCTTGCCGATCTGTGCCGCGGGGTGAATCTCGACGCCGGTGATGTGGCGGGTGATTTGCGAGAGCACGCGGGCGAGCGAGCGATGTCCATGCTCCCACAGCCAGTGCTCGGGCACGTGGTTCCACTTGGCGTGCAGGCCAGGATAGGAAAGGAAGATGACCAGACCGTTTTGCGCGGCGGGGTCCTGCGCTTGGACGGTCTTGATGTCCTCGCGAATGGTATTGATAAAGCTCACCGGCCGCCCTCCCTTAGCGCCATGGCAATGCGATTCAATAAAGTATAGCGATTCGCTAGGGATTAGGAAGGACAATCTTGGCGGCATTGCGCGACAGGTGTCAGTTATGCAAACTTGCTGGTAATGGAGTCATGCTTTTGTGGGGTTGCGCACGAGGGGGCACCGCAACCGTATACTGGTCAACTTGGACGTATCCGCGCCCACAACTGAGAGGTTTTACTTCATGGGTTTCATCAATTTTATTGCCGAGCTGCTTAAGGACCCGCGCACCGCGATCGCCAGCTGGATCGCCGCCGGCCCGCTTATGGCCTACGGCTGCGTGTTCCTGATCATCTTTATCGAGACGGGCGTGGTGTTCTTCCCGTTCCTTCCCGGTGATTCGCTGCTGTTCGCCTCGGGTTTCTTTGCCCACAATGGCGGCTTTAACATTGTGGCGCTTCTGGCCACCGCATGGGCCGCTGCCATTTTGGGCGATCAGTGCAACTTTATGATCGGTCACTTCTTTGGCAAAAAGATCATCGCTTCGGGCAAGGTCAAGGCTATGACGCCCGAGCGCATCAAAAAGTCCGAGGATTTCTTGGACAAGTGGGGCCACCTGGCCATCTTCCTGGGTCGCTTCTTCCCGTTTATCCGCACCTTTGTGCCCTTTATTGCCGGTATGGGCGGCATGCACTGGCGCAACTTTGTCATCTTTAACGTGCTGGGTGGCATTACCTGGTCAACGCTCTTTACACTGCTGGGCTACTTCTTTGGTGGCATTCCCTTTGTACAGGAGCACTTTGAGCTGCTAATCGTTGGCATCGTTGCCGTGTCGATCATCCCGACCGTGGTCGGTCTGGTCAAGGCTAAGCTGGGCAAAAAGAACGCATAGCTCGAGCCAACGCGCAAACCGTGCAGTTGAGGCCCGTCCCCGTTTACGGTGGCGGGCCTCTTCAGCTTCGGTCAAATGAAAATACTTTACTTAGTTAAAGAAAAGCGTTTTATCAGACGCGTACGGGGAGTACAATCTCGTGCATGCGAATCGACGTGCCATCGGCTTTGGCGCTGTTCGCGTGTCCCGTCCGGCTCTACGCTCCGGGCGTGCGACGTTGCGACGCGGCCGGCCTCGGTCCTTGCGTGCGGGTTCGCGAGTTTGCAACTGTGTATGTAAGGAGCGACATATGACTGTCGAGAAGAAGGATATCGATTGGGGTAGCCTCGGCTTTGGCTACATGAAGACCGATTACAGCTACGAGGCCCATTGGAAGGACGGCGAGTGGGACGAAGGCGGCCTGACCACCGACCACACCCTGCATGTCTCCGAGTGCGGCGGCATCTTCCATTACTGCCAGGAGGTCTTTGAGGGCCTGAAGGCCTACACCGCCGAGGACGGCAGCATCGTCTGCTTCCGCCCCGATATGAACGCCGAGCGTATGTACAACTCTGCGCAGCGCCTCGAGATGCCCCCGTTCCCCAAGGACAAGTTCGTTGAGGCCGTCAAGCAGGTCGTTTCTGCCAACGCCGCCTGGGTTCCGCCCTTCGGTTCCGGCGCGACCCTGTACGTGCGTCCGTTTATGATCGGCTCCGGTGACGTGATCGGCGTGGCTCCCGCTCCTGAGTACACGTTCCGCATTCTCGTGACCCCGGTCGGTCCGTACTTTAAGGGTGGCCTCAAGCCCGTTAAACTGCGCGTTTCCGAGTACGACCGCGCCGCGCCGCACGGCACCGGCAACATCAAGGCCGGCCTGAACTACGCCATGTCCCTCAAGCCCACGATGGAGGCTCACCGCGAGGGCTATGCCGAGAACCTGTATCTCGACTCCGAGTCCCGCACCTATGTCGAGGAGACCGGCGGTGCCAACGTCCTGTTCGTGAAGGAGGACGGCACGCTCGTCGTTCCGCAGTCGCACACTGACTCCATCCTGCCCTCTATCACCCGTCGTTCGCTCGTTCAGGTTGCTCAGGACCTGGGCATGACCGTTGACCAGCGTCCCGTCGAGTGGGCCGAGGTCAAGGCCGGCACCTTTGTGGAGTGCGGCCTGTGCGGCACCGCTGCCGTCATCTCCCCGGTTGGCGAGATCGACAACAAGGTTTACGGCGCCGACGAGACTGTGACCTTCCCGGCTGGCTACACCGAGATTGGCCCTGTGATGAAGAAGCTCCGCGAGACCCTGACTGGTATCCAGTCTGGTGCTGTCGAGGATAAGCACAACTGGGTTTACACCGTCGCGTAAGCTGTCTTACCTATCCGGGCAGAGAGCAAGTTCCCCCCCGGCGCGTCCTCGGACATGCAAGAAGCCCTCGCTGCGCACTTCGTGCGGCGAGGGCTTCTTGCGTCCTGCGGAGTGCGCCGGGGGGGGGGGGGGGGGGGGG
>NZ_QSHC01000011.1:48249-87978 GCF_003467545.1 Collinsella sp. AM38-1BH
GGGGGGGGGGGGGGGGGGACTTGCTCTCTGCCCTGCGGGTTCGGCGATGTCACAACGGGCAATGATTAATCTGAAAAAAGATGATGCGCGGTCTATTGGCCGCGCGTTGTGCGTGGATAAGAAAAGGGCCCAAGGTTTGTGCCTTGGACCCTAAAGGGTTGATGAACTGGCTTAAGACTCGGCCGTGATTGTTAGAACTTGACGGTCGGGGCCTGGCGGGCTGCTTCGGCGGCCTCGAAGCCCTGGCGCTCCTTAAACTGGAAGATGCCGGCAAAGATGACAGCCGGGAACGTCTGAATGGCGTTGTTGTAGCTGAGCACGCAGTCGTTGTAGCTCTGGCGTGCATAGCTAATCTTGTTCTCGGTATCCTCGAGCGATGCCTGCAGCTGCGTAAAGTTGGTGTTTGCCTTAAGATCGGGATAGGCCTCGGCTACGGCGAAGAGCTGGCGCAGCGCACCGGTCAGCACGTTGTCGGCTTCCATCTTGGCCTCGGGCGTGGTGGCCTTGACGGCGGTGTTACGCGCGCTGATCACGGCGGAGAGCGTCTCCTGCTCGTGCTTGGCGTAGCCCTTGACGGTCTCGACCAGGTTGGGGATCAGGTCGTTGCGGCGCTGCAGCTGCGTATCGATGTTCTGCCAGGCGTTATCGATGCGGTTACGCTTGGTGACCATGTTGTTGTAGATGCCGGCGATGGCGCAGACAATCACAATGACAACAACGATGCCGATGATGACGGTAATCATGATGTCTCCGTTTCGAATGGCCGCGGCGGCATGCGCCAGCTGCCGTTGGTATAACGCTACTAGTATACCCGCAACGTTTTGCCGTGCCGAACTTTCCGGTAAGCGTTGTGTTTTCGGCGGGGCCGGCACCGGGGCAAAGCGCGCGAGGTACAGGTGTAAGATATGCGACAGATTGACGAGTGTTGTCTTTGCCCTGAGGATGGCGATACCAGTGGACCTTCGCATTAAGAAAACCTACCGCGCCCTTTTCGATGCCTTCACCGAGCTTCTCGAGGAGCATCGTTTTGAGGACCTGACGGTTGCCATGCTGTGCGACCGGGCCATGATTCGCCGCACGACGTTCTACAAGCACTTTCGCGACAAGAACGATTACTTTGCCTTTTATATCGATGAGCTCATGTCGGGCTTGCCGCAAAAACAGCCCGATGAGGCCGGCGCAGTGTCTGCCGAGGACGTGCGCGCGCTTCGGCACGCGATTTTGGACGATGCCATGGATTTGATTCTGACGCACGAGCGGCTCATGGATAACATTTTGGCAAGCAGCATGTCGGGCATGTTGACCAACGTTATTTGCGACCGCATTGCCCGCTCCATCCGCGAGCGTGTGATGAACGTGCTTGCCGAGGATGCCCTGGCCCCCGTGTCACTCGAGACGACGTCTGAGTTTGTCGCCGGCGGTATTATTCGACTTTTCACGATATGGTGGGAATCGGGCCACGATCTTGAGCGTCGACCTGAGATAGCCGACGTGGTCGATGCGTTGTTTGAGCGGACCATGACACCGGTGCATCACTAGGAGTGGCGGAGAGAGGGGGATTCGAACCCCCGGAACGCTCTCGCGCTCAACGGTTTTCAAGACCGCCGCATTCAACCGCTCTGCCATCTCTCCGTGAGTCGTAATGATAGCATCGTTTTGAATTTGCAACAGGGAAGGCGAACGATGACGATCACCGAAATCGACGAGAAGTTCATGCGCGAGGCGTTGGCGGAGGCGCGCGCCGCTGCTGCGGTGGGCGAGGTGCCCATCGGAGCCGTAGTGGTGCGCGACGGTGAGATCGTCGCGAGGGCGCACAATCGGCGCGAACTCGACCAGGACCCTTCGGCTCATGCCGAGTTTGCGGCCGTGTGCGCCGCTGCCCAGGCGCTTGGCCGCTGGCGCCTTTTCGACTGTACGGTTTATGTGACGTTGGAACCCTGCTGCATGTGCGCGGGCCTTATGGTCAACGCGCGCGTGGGGCGCTGCGTGTATGGCGCGAGTGATGCCAAGGCGGGCGCGCTGGGTTCGCTGTATGACCTGAATGCCGACTCGCGCCTGAATCATCGGTTTAACGTGACGGCTGGGGTCCTGGCGGATGAATGCCGCGAGCTGCTGAGTAGCTATTTTGGCGGTCTGCGCGGAGCGGGCGGCGCTGATTGCGGTTGTGGGGCCGATCTTGAAGCACACGCCGCTCACGCCGCAGCGCTTGCAGGTGCCGGTGAGGATGCTGGCACGGCGGTTGACTTTGGTCCTGCGTGCCGCCGACCCCGCCGTGTGCTGTTGGCGATCGACTCCTTTAAGGGCAGCGTTTCGAGCGCGCAGGCGGAGGCGGCGGTTGCCGAAGGCGTGCGCCGCGTTTGGCCCGATGCCGAGGTGCGCGCATTGCCGCTGGCAGATGGTGGCGAGGGAACGCTCGATGCCGTTGCCGCCTGCGGTGGCGAGCTCTCAACCTGCGAGGTCGCAGGGCCCTTGGGCGACCGCGTGTCTGCCCGGATGCTGGTTGATGTCGAGCACAAGTCCGCGGTCATCGAGATGGCCGAGGCGGCCGGCATTGGGTATTCGCCTTGTACGGAGTCGGCGGTGTTGGCGGCCACAACCTATGGCGTGGGCGAGCTCATGCTTCGCGCGGTTCGCATGGGCGCAAAGACACTCTATATTGGTCTGGGCGGCAGCGCCACCAACGACGGTGGCGCCGGCATGCTGCAGGCGCTGGGCGCGCGTGTGGTCGATGATCAGGACTGCGATGTCGCCCCCGGTCTTGCCGGCCTTGAGCAGGTGGCGAGCGTTGATTTGGCGCCCGCGCTGCAGGCTTTGGATGATGCTCGCATCGTTGTGCTTTCGGATGTCGAGAATCCGCTCGTGGGGCGTCGAGGCGCACTGGCGGTGTTTGGCGGGCAGAAGGGCCTGCCGGCGGATGATGTCGAGGTGCTGCGCAGATACGACGGCTGGATGGTCGGCTACGGTCGCTTGCTCGATGCGGCGATTGCCAGAGCTCGAGCCCAGGGGTTGTTGCGCACACCCGAGGGCGCACGGACATTTGGCTCGGTGCTCGGTGTACCCGGCGCGGGCGCTGCCGGTGGCTTGGGCGCGGCGTTGCTGGCGCTCGGCGCGGAGCTACGCTCGGGTGTGGAGACGGTGCTCGACCTCGTGGGGTTTGACGAGCGCGTGCGCGATGTCGACCTGGTCATAACGGGCGAGGGCAATATGGACGAGCAATCCGCCGCCGGTAAGGCACCGGTGGGTGTGGCTCGTCGTGCGAAGCGATATGGCAAGCCGGTGGTCGCCGTCGTGGGCGGTCGCGCCGTCAACCTGGACGCGGTATATGGGCAGGGTATTGACTTGGTTTTGCCGATTTGCCGCAAGCCCATGGACCTGGAACGGGCACTCGATTCGCAAGAAGCCACAACCAACCTCATCTGTGCCGGCGAGGCAGCCGCCCAATCCTACGACCTCGCTCGCCTCTAAGGCCTATCTCCCTATAAGTTGCGGTGAAATACGGAGTGTTTTTGCCTTTAAGGTGCCAATTCAGTCCGTATTCCACCGCAACTTCGAGAATGTCCATTCGAGGTTGGCTGCCTTGTGCCTTGGGTCGGACCGCCTGCCACGAAACGTGGCCATCTACTACGTTAAACCGGCCACCCTCGACCATTCCGGAATTTGCAAAACAAAACCGCAGGTAGAAAGCTTGCCGATTTTCGAAAAAGTCGGCTATGGTTGACCTCTGTGGCCTAAACGTAGTAGATGGGCCCTTTCTGTGGTGCGGCACCAAGCCGGTCATTTTGGGATGGGACTATTTTGACTACTCATTGGCTGCTCTGGCAATCGGGCTGCAAAAGTAGTCAAAAAAGCTCCGTCCCAAATTAGCTACCTTGCTCTGGCGGGCGGGAGCAGGTAAGATATACCGAGCGCCTAGCGCGTTCGATGGGTTCGGATGACGACATGTTCCGAATCTGGTCAGGTCCGGAAGGAAGCAGCCATAAGGAGCCTCTGTCGGGCATCCGAATCCATCGAGCGCACGGGCGTTTTTTGGTGCCGCGACATGGCCCGGCCGGCGGCGAGGTATTTGGTGTCTCGCTGGTCCTCGGCTTCGCCTGCGGGATCGCTCGACTACCAAACACCTCGCCGCCGGTCGGGCCCCGTCGTTCAAAAATCACCCGTAAAGGCGCGTTTATCTAATTAAATCTATCCCTTGCGGAATGCGGCTTGCTGGTGTTGTCTGGGCATTGAAGGCTATGTGGTTCAAGAGGCGGCGGTGCTGTTGCTTGAATTTTTACAGTTAAAGAGGCCCGTTTCCCTGGGTTGGGGAAACGGGCCTCTTTTTGTCTCTGGGTTTGTGGATTGGCGAAGGTAGTATGCTTTGGCGGCTATTTTGAGTTCTTGAGGCGGCGTGTGGCTGTGGCGGTTATTCCGAGGCCTGCGGCGGCGACTGCTGCGAGTGCGATTGCGCTCGGCGCTGCATCGCCCGTGTTCGCGAGCTTGCCGGCGGTCGTATCTGCTTGCTTGCCGCTGCTCGAGTTCGCCTGCTTGGTGGAGCTTGGCGGGGTATTTTTGCCGGTCGCGGACGAGCCGGTGGGCTGTGTCGTCTCGGTCGGTTGCGCTGAGCCGGAGGGAGGTGTTGTCTCGGTGGGTTTTGTTATCTCGGGTGAGGCGGCCTTATCTGCTGCGGCTTTTGCCTCTTCGTATGCCTTGCAGGCATCGTCATAGGCCGTTTGCGCCTTTTTCAAATCGTCGAGGAGCGCATCTCGCTTGGCTATGTCCTCATCGATGTGGGCTTTAGCTTCCTCCGCCTCACTTTCGGAATCCTGAACCTGTCTTTCCTGGCTTTCGAGCCGGCGTCGGTAGGAGTGAAGATCATCTTCACAAGATTTCTCTCGCCTTTCTGCCGACATGATCTCACGTCGCAACTGCTTAATATGCTCTTTAGTAGCTGTGCTGGGCTCCTCGTCGCCGAGTGCTTCAAGTGCCTTATCTAATTCTGCCTGAAGGCCGCTTGTCCGGCTGTGGGCCTCATCGTATTTGGCTTGGGCTGCATCGACGTTCGCTTGCATGGCGGGAAGGCGTTCCCTCCGTTTGGCGGCTTCCGTCACCACCATGTCGTAGATCTCTTGAAAAGCGGCAATGTCATCATCGATTGCCGCAAGTTTCTCGGGACTTGCGGCAACTTTTGCGGCCTCGAGGGTTTTGAGCGCTTCCTGCATGGCTGCATACGCTTTTTCTTTTGCGGCGGCCGCATCTTCCGTCTGCAAGGCAACTGCACCGGTGGGGGAACTGGTTTCTGCCGCAATTGCCGTTACGGGGGCGATTCCCGCGACAAGTGCCGCGGAAAGGGCGATGCCCACGGTTGCTCGTCTTGCTCTTCTTGCGAGAATGTCGTTCATCTCGGCACCTCATTTCAAGGGTCGGCGACTAACTTGGTAGCACTACTGTAAGTATATCAGGCGGTTTGCCCGCCATTGATCGGGCGTGCGCGTATACCCCTTGATTAACAGCCATTAAATCTATCCCTTAAGGAACGCGGCTTGCTAGTGTTGTCTGGGCATTGATGGCTACGTGGTTCAAGAGACGGCGGCATTACCATCTGTTTTTACAAGTAAAGAGGTCCGTTTCCCTGGGTTGGGGAAACGGACCTCTTTTTGTCTCTTGGCTTGTGGATTGGCGAAGACAATAACCGCTGGCAGCTATTTTGGGTTCCTGAGGCGGCGTGTGGCCGTGGCGGTTATTCCGAGTCCTGCGGCGGCGACTGCTGCGAGTGCGATTGCGCTCGGCGCTGCATCGCCCGTGTTCGCGAGCTTGCCGGCGGTCGTATCTGCTTGCTTGCCGCTGCTCGTGTTCGCCTGCTTGGTGGAGCTCGATGGGGCGTCTTTGCCGGTTGCAGGTGAGGCAACGGGCGGTGTCGCCTCGGCGGGTTGCGTCGAGCCGGAGGGAGGCACTGTCTCGGTCGGTTTCGTTATCTCGGGCGAGGCGGCCTTGTCTGCCGCGGCCTTTGCCTCTTCGTATGCCTTGCAGGCGTCGTCATAGGCCGTTTGCGCTTTTTTCAAATTGTCGAGGAGCGCATCTCGCCAGGCTGTGAACCGGTCGATATCGGCTTTATATTTCTCTACAGCACGTTCACAGTCATTAACTCGTCTTTCCTCTCTTCTGAGGCGGTACTGGAACTCGCGGAGCTCCGTTTCGCAATAGTTTACGTGCGTTTTTGCCGATATGATCTCACTGTGCAACTGCTTTATTTGCTGTTTAGTAGTTTCGACAAACTCCTCGTAGCCGAGTGCTTCGAGTGTCTTAAGCATCTCATGTTTCTTCTCTAATTCTGCCTGGAGCTCGCTTACCCGGTTGATGGCCCCGTCGTATTTGGCTTGGGCAGCATCGACGTCCGCTTGCATGGTGGGAAGGAGTTCCCTCCCTTCGGCGGCTTGCGCCGCCATCTTTTCGCGGTACTCTTGAAAACGGGTAATGTCATCATTGAATCTCGCAATTTTCTCGGGACTTGCGGCGTTTTTTGCGGCCTCGAGGTTTTTGAGCGCTTCCTGCATGGCTGCATACGCTTTTTCTTTTGCGGCGGCCGCGTCTTCTGTCTGCGGGGCGCCCGAATTGCCGTTGGTGGCGCTCGTCTGCGAAACGGCCGCACCGGTGGGGGAACTGGTTTCTGCCGCGATCGCCGTTGCGGGGGCGATTCCCGCGACAAGTGCCGCGGAAAGGGCGATGCCCACAGTTGCTCGTCTTGCTCTTCTTGCGAGAATGTCGTTCATCTCGGCACCTCATTTCAAGGGTCGGCGACTAACTTGGTAGCACTAATGTAAATATACCATGCTAGTTGACCCGACACTGGCTGGGTGTGCGCGTGCCTTTCCGCTTCTTTGGAAACCGAATCCCATTAGAAATGACGAGTTGTTTACGCTTCTTTTGGGCTCACCGTACTATCATGATTCGAATTGAGTGTGAATGATGATAGGGAGCGCCTTCTATGATTGAGCTGCTCAGGCGTTTTGGTGGTAAGTTTCGCCGGTATATGGTGATTGGTCCTGCGTGCAAACTGATCGAAGTGATCTTTGACCTGCTGACGCCGCTGGTGATTGCCCAGATGATCGATAAGGGCATCGGCGCGCACGATGTGAACGCCGTTATCCACTACGGCATGGTACTTGGCGCCATGGCTGTGATCGGCATCTCGTTTACGCTCGTCTGCCAAAAGATGGCGGCGCTCACCTCGCAGGGCATGGGCACCGATATCCGCGGTGCGCTTTACGAGCACATTAATAAGCTGAGCTATGCCGAGCTCGACCGCTTTGGCACGCCGTCGCTCATCACGCGCATCACCAACGACGTCAACCAGGTGCAGCTTGCCGTGGCTCTTGGCGTGCGCATGCTCATCCGCTGGCCCTTCTTGGCGGTGGGTTCTATGTGCGCGGCCCTCGCCATCGACCTTAAGCTCGGCATTATCTTTTTGATCTGTACGCCTGCCATCGGCTTGGTGTTTTGGTTTGTCATGGCGCGCTGCATTCCGTATTACAAGCAGTTGCAGGCAAAGCTCGACCGCATCGCGCTCATTTGCCGTGAGGGTCTTTCGGGCACCCGCGTGGTCCGTGCGTTTGTGCGCGAAGACCACGAGCGCGAGCGCTTTGCCCAAGCCGCCGACGACCAGGCCCATACCGCCATTGCGGTGGGCAAGCTCTCGTCGATTCTCAATCCTGTCACATTCTTGGTGATGAACCTGGGTGTGTGCGCCATCCTGTGGGTGGGCGGCATCCAGGTCAACGTGGGCGAGCTCACGCAGGGCCAGGTTATGGCGTTCGTCAACTACATGACGCAGACCCTGACCTCCATCGTGTATGTCGCCAACCTGGTTGTGGTCTTTACCAAGGCGAGTGCCAGCGCTTCGCGTATCAACGAGGTGCTCAATTGTGAGCCGAGCATCACCGACGAGGGCAACCAGCCGGTCGCCCTGCCCGAGCCGAGCGAATTGGCGGGTGGCGCTGCTCCAGTCCTTGCGCTGAGCTTGAGCCATGCGAGCTTCTCGTTTGGCGCCGGCGCGGCCAATGCCGTGAGCGATGTGACGCTGGAACTCCCGCTGGGCAAGACGCTTGGCATTATCGGCGGCACGGGCAGCGGCAAGTCCACGCTCGTCTCGCTTATCCCACGCCT
Organism: Collinsella sp. AM38-1BH; assembly: GCF_003467545.1. Classification (NCBI taxonomy): domain Bacteria; kingdom Bacillati; phylum Actinomycetota; class Coriobacteriia; order Coriobacteriales; family Coriobacteriaceae; genus Collinsella; species Collinsella sp. AM38-1BH. The sequence continues at coordinate 56,389 of NZ_QSHC01000011.1, forward strand.
GTACGATGCGAGCACCGGCAGCGTGAGCGTGATGGGCGCCGACGTGCGCACCTGGCCGCTCGACCAGCTGCGCCGTGTGGTTGCGACCGTCCCGCAACGCGCGTCGCTGGTGAGCGGCACCATCCGCAGCAACCTGACCTGGCGCGATGAAGCTGCGACCGACGAGGAGCTCTGGGCGGCACTCGACATGGCGCAGGCCAGCGAGTTCGTGCGCAACAAGCCGCAGGGCTTAGACGCCCCGGTCGAGGCGGGCGGCAAGAACTTTAGCGGTGGCCAGCGTCAGCGCCTGACTATCGCGCGTGCCTTGGTTGGTTCGCCTCAGATATTGATCATGGATGACTCCGCGTCGGCGCTCGACTTTAAGACCGACGCGGCGCTTCGCCATGCCATTCGCGAGCGCAGCATGCGCGGTGCCGCCAAGGGCGGGCTGCCGCTGACCACGGTGATTGTGAGCCAGCGCGTCTCGACCGTGCGCGATGCCGACGTGATCTGCGTGCTCGACCACGGCTCGGTTGCCGGCCTGGGCACACATGACGAGCTCTATGCGACCTGTCAGCTCTATCGCGAGATTTGCCAGTCGCAGCTGCGCCGCGAGGAGCTTGAGGGCCAGCGGGGGAGCACAGCGCCCGCGCTCGCCCCAGGTGCCCCGACCGCCCCCGCATCCGTCTGCGCAAAGGAGGGCTGCTAAATGAATCCGTACACTTCCTCCGGTTCGGTCGCCACGATGACGGCCAACGTGTCCGGCAACGATAGCCTCAACGACCTGGGAGACGGTCCGCGCCAGCCCGGCGATCCCGAGCGCTATCCCGTGGGTGCGGTGACCCGCCGCCTGCTGGGCTATGTCCGTCCGCACCGCGTCTCGTTTGCGGCATCGTTTTTGAGTGCCGCCGTCTCGGTGATTCTGCAGCTCTACACGCCCATTCTCATTGGCGAGGGCATCGACCTTATCGTCGCCGCCGGGCAGGTGGACTTCGATGCGCTGCTGCCGCTCGTTACCAAGCTCGCGATTGTCGTCGTAGGTGCTGCGGCCTTCCAGTGGCTGCAGGGCTATTGCGTCAACCGCCTGTCTTACGAAACGGTGCGCGACATGCGCGTGGAGGCGAGCGATAAGCTCAGCCGCATGCCGCTCAGCTTTATCGACAGCCATGCCCACGGCGACCTTATGAGCCGCGTGGTCAACGACGTCGACCAGGTGGGCGACGGTCTGCTGCAGGGCTTTACCCAGCTCTTCACCGGCGTTATCACCATCGTGGGCACGCTCGCGTTTATGCTCTCCATTAACCTGACCATGACGCTCGTGGTGGTGCTCGTCACGCCGCTCTCCATCTTTGCGGCCGGCGCCATCGCCAAGCTCTCCAACAAAAGCTTTACGGCGCAGCAGCGTATTCAAGGGCAGCTCGGTGGTCATATCGAGGAGTACGTAGGCGAGCAAAAGCTTGTCGACGCCTTTGCCTATGGTCCCAACGCGCAGCTGCGCTTCGATGCCCTCAATGCCGAGCTCTGCACCGCGGGCGAGCGCGCGCAGTTTATGGGTTCGCTCTCCAACCCCGGCACGCGCTTTATCAATAACATCATCTATGCCGTGGTCGCTGTGATTGGCTGTGTGGGCGTGATCACGGGCGTGCCGGCGGCGCTTACGGTGGGCGGCGTGCAGATCTTCCTGTCCTATGCCAACCAGTACACCAAGCCGTTCAACGAGGTCACCAACGTCATTACGCAGATTCAGACCGCGTACGCCTCGGCGCGCCGCATGTTTGCGCTGCTCGATGCGCGCGAGCAGGAGCCCGATGCGGCGGATGCCGTGGAACTTGCCGCCCCGCAGGGCGAGGTCGCCTTTGAGCATGTGGACTTTAGCTACGTGTCCGACCGCAAGCTGCTGCAGGACATCTGCATCGAGGCCAAGCCCGGCATGCGCTTTGCCCTGGTCGGTCCCACGGGCTGTGGCAAGACGACGCTCATCAACCTGCTTCTGCGGTTCTACGATATCGATGCCGGTCGCATTGCGGTCGATGGCCGTTCCTCGCGTGATTACACGCGCGCAAGCTTGCGCCGCGCCTTTGGCATGGTGTTGCAGGACACTTGGCTGTTCGAGGGCACGGTGGCGGAAAACATCGCCTACGGCTGTCCCGACGCCACGCGCGAGCAGGTTATCGAAGCTGCCAAGCGCGCGCACGCGCACAAGTTTATCGTGCAGCTGCCAGGCGGCTACGATACGGTAATCGGCGAGGACGGCGGCACGTTTAGCCAGGGTCAAAAACAGCTGCTGTGCATCGCGCGCGTCATGCTCACCGACCCGGCGATTCTGCTGCTGGACGAGGCGACCTCGAGCATCGATACCCGCACCGAGCTGCAGGTGCAGGCGGCATTCGACGAGCTCATGGCTGGCCGCACAAGCTTTGTCGTGGCGCACCGCCTGAGCACGATTCGTAACGCCGACTGCATTCTGGTGATGCGCGACGGGCAGATTATCGAGTGCGGCACGCACGACGAGCTGCTAGCGGCAGGCGGCTTCTACGCCGAACTCTACCGCAGCCAATTCGCCCAGTGAGCAAGCCCGTGGGGCAAATTAATCAATCGACAGACGGTGGTTTACATCTGTCACGTTAGTACTAAGATATTCATCTAATAAATTGCATTAGTGGCTTTAGTTTTGGGGGAAACGAGGCAACGTGACTATGACGTGCTCTTTGGTGGTTAACAGCAAGAGCGGTAATACCAGGATGGTTTCGGGTGCGATCAAGCGTACGCTGCAGGCTGCGGGTGTTGAGTTTGTCCATGCCGCGGCGTTGAGCGACGATGCGGATGCAGATCAGGTTGCGCTCGAGGCGCAGGGCGCCTGCGCGGCCGACACGGTGCTCGTCGGCTTTTGGTGCGACAAGGGCGCGTGCACGCCTTCGGTCGCGGCGTTGCTTTCCGCCTTGCACGGCAAGCGCGTGTTCCTGTTTGGCACCTGCGGCTTTGGGGCCAGTGAGGAGTATTTTAGGCAGATTATCGATCGCGTGACCTCAAATTTGGCCAATGATGCCGAGCTTGTAGGCTGGGCGATGTGCCAGGGCAAGATGGGCCCCGCGGTCAAGCAGCGCTACGAGGCCATGCTCGAGCAAGATCCCGAAAACGCCCGATTTAAGATGCTACTCGACAACTGGGTTGCCGCAAAGGATCACCCCACCAAGGAGGATCTGGATAACATGGCTGCAGCCGCCAAGAAGGCCGTGCTGGGAGAGTAGCTTCGCCGTTCGCGGTCCTTCGTGCAAAACAATACAAATGGTGAAAGCCTCGAAATCCTCGAGGCTTTTTTCTTGACACTCGTGGGCGCAACGATGGCAAGCGTCTGGGACGATATTTTCCATCACCCCGATGACGAGGCCGTTCTGGACAACACGCTCGCATATGTTCGCTGGATGTATTCAGAGTGGGACGGGCTTTCCGGATGGGCGGGGTTTCGGAAAGTGCGTCCCGGAATTTGCCTTTGGAATGGGACGTAGTTTCCCGTTGAGGTGCTTTGCGGAAAGTGCATCCCACTCTGGGCGGTCGAAGTGGGACACACTTTCCCAAAGGCGCTCCAACGGGAAATTGCGTCCCATTATTCGGTCAAGAAACGGGATGCATGGGACCTCGGACAAAATCTCGGACCCAATCTGGGTCCAGGAGGGAGTCCGATGTATACGAAAGAGGAGCGCGAGGGGATTCTCTGGGAGTTCCACCGGAGCGGCCTGTCCGCCCCCGCCGCCTGCAGGAGCCTGCCGCTTTTCCCGAACAAGGACAACCTGTATGCTTGGCTCAAGCTGGAGGAGGCGGGCGAGCTGACCGCCCGTGAGATGCCCGACCGGGCGGAGCGCATGCACTGCTCGCACGGCGAGGGCAGCCCCGCATTCGCCGCGAGGCGACCGGGCACCGAGCCCGCCTCCCCGCGGAAGCGTCGAGCCGAAGGGGGCGCGGGCAAGATGGAGAGGACCGGGCGCGGAGGGGCCGGCGGCGAGCCGCCCGAGCAGACCGACTGGCGGGACTGGGGCCTGGAGGGGCTTCCCGACGACCCCGCCGAGCGCGCCCGCGAGGCCGAGGTCAGGCTCGCCGAGGCCCTGGCGGTGTTGGACGTCCTAAAAGCACCAGGCCCTGGCTCTTTGACGAACGAGGAGAAGCACAGGGCGGGAGAGGCGGCGAGGAGGCTCTCGCCGGCGGTGAGGCTCGCGGACGTGACCAGGACCCTGTCGATCCCGAAGAGCACCTATCTTGACCAGGCGCCCAGGATCTCGAGGCCCGACCCCAAGGCCGCGCTCAGGGAGCGCGTGCGCGCGTCGTTCGAGGCGAGCGGCGGCGTCTACGGGCCTGAGTCCGTGACCGCCGACCTCAGGAGGGGACCCGGCGAGCCCGTCTCGTGGCGCGAGCTCGCGCCCGGGGACGCCGAGAGCCCCGTCGTCGCGTCCGAGAAGGTCGTGCGCCGGATCATGCGCGAGGAGGGCCTGGTCGCCCGCAAGGCGGCGCAGATGCGCCGGAGGGCGAGGTACCGCAGCTACCGGGGCGAGCTCGCGGAGCGCCCGGCCAACGTCCCACTGCGCGCGGACGGGACGCACGACTTCCGCGCGCCCGCGCCCGGCCTGCTCGTGGTCACCGACGTCACGGAGTTCAGGCTCGACGGGTACAGGGCGTACCTGTCGCCCGCGATCGACTGCTTCGACGGGTGGCCGATCTGCTGGAGGGTCTCGGTCCACGCCGACTCCGACCTGATGGTCGGCATGCTCAGGGACCTGGTGGGGATAGTCGGGCCGACCGAGGACCGGCCGCTCACGGTGCACACCGACGGCGGCGCCGTCTACATGGGGCGCGAGTGGCGCGAGGCGTGCGGCCCCGGGGTGGTGCGCTCGATGTCGAGGAGGGCCCGGAGCCCCGACAACGCGCGCGCCGAGGGGTTCTTCGGCACGCTCAAGTGCGACTTCTTCGAGGGCAGGGACTGGACCGGCGTGCCGTTCGACGAGTTCTCCCGCCTGCTCGGCGAATATATCGAGTGGTACAGGGACGGCAAGCTCAAGAAGGACCTAGGATGGAAGACCATTAGGGAGTATCGCGAGGAGAGGGGCCATGCGGCATAGCGCCGGGACATGGTCCGGAAAAACGTCCGAGGTCCCCACTTTCCCAATCGGGTCCCAAGCGGAAACTGCATCCCATTCCAGACAAGAATTCTGGGACACGGTTTCCGGATGCAAAAAAGGCCACATGACGTGGCCTTCAACTTATATATGTTCAGCAGGTGTCTCCATGACAAGCCGCGCTTCAACACCGAGGCGTCTGCCCGGCGACGCGGAATGTAAGGTTCATCGCGAGTTCCGCACGAGCCGGAGAGCACTTAATGTGCTCTCCGTGCGAGCAGGACTGTCCGAGCAGGGAACCTTACGTTCCGCGCCGCCGGGCAGACGAACCAGTTATGAGCGACCCGCTACTTGATCTTGGTCGTGCCCGGTGCCAGGTTGGGGTCGGTCTCGTTGGCCTCGGTCTGGAAGTGCTCGGTGTACACGTTCTTGCTGTCGCGGAACATCTCGTAGTACTGCATCTTGGCGTAATCCTCGCGCGCCTTGGTGGCGGCTGCTGCGGCGGCGTCGTCACCGGTGACGTTGGAGGAGAGCGCCCAGCGCAGGCTGGCGTCCTCGTAGCCGACCGAGTTGATGGCGGGCAGTGACTCGCGCAGCGTCACGTGCGCCTTCTGGTAGTCGGTCAGCGGTGCGCCGATCAGCTGCATCAGCTGCGTGGACAGGTAGTTGGTGGACAGGTCGTCGACCTCACTCGTCTGGTCGCAACCGGCAACGTCGTAGTTGGCCCAGATGATGTAGTCGGTCTGCCACAGACGCTCCTGATGCGTGGCGTCGTCCTCGCCGGTAAACCACTTATCGTTGAACTTGGACGGGAAGAACGGCTGGTGGTCGCCCCAGAACACCACGACCACCTTACGGTCGAGCTTGCTCAGGGCGTTGAGGAAGTAGCGAAGCGCCTGGTCGGACTGCTCGATGCACGAGACATACTCGTCGACATCGGAGAGCGTACCGTCCTCGACGGTCTTGACGTCCAGGTCGGTCGTGTCGATGTTCAGGTGCATCTGCTTGTCGACCGGCAGCAGGCCCGTGTCGTAGCCCGAGTGGTTCTGCATGGTCACGTCGAAGATAAACTGCGGATTGGCGTTCTGATCGAGCAGCTCAAGAATCTTGTCATAGGTAGCCTGGTCGGTCACCATGCCGCGCAGGGTATCGGCGCCCTGGAAGTCGTTGATGGACAGGAACTGGTCAAAGCCAAAGTCCTTGTAGACGTTCTCGCGGTTCCAGTTGGTTGCGTGGTTGGGGTGCATGGCGGTGGTGGAATAGCCGAGCGACTTGAACTGCTCTGCCAGATTCCCGGTCGTTTCCATGTTGTAGATGGTGTAGGGGTACACGCCCGAGCCCAGGTTGGCCATGGAGTTGCCGGTCATAAACTCAAACTCGGTATTGGCGGTGCCGCCGCCGTAGGCGCTCACGTAGAGCTTGCCGCGGCTGAGGCAGTTGGACAGGTTCTTAAAGTACTGCGGGCCTTCGTAGCCGGCGCGCATGTTCTGGTAGATCGACAGATCCGAGAAGGTCTCGTTCATGATGGCGATGACCGTGGGCTTCTCGCTGTCGAACTGCTCCTTTGCGGCGGCGCGCTCGTCGCTCTTGGCCGCGTCGGACTTGTCGTAGGCCTTGGCGTACTTTTTGAGCGTGGCCTTGGCATCGTCGACGGAGTAGTCGGCGGGTTTGGGCGGCTTGATGGACTGCGCTGCGCTAATGAAAGCGGGCAGGTAGCCCTCGCGCCAGTAGCTCTCGAGCGGGCGCCAGGTGTAGACGGTGATGCCGAGGGTGTTGTAGTAGTCGATAAGCGTGACGTGCGCGGTCACGCCGCCCAGGCACAGCACGGCGACGAGCAGGTTGGTGAGCAGCATGCGCTTGGCGTTGGCGGCGCCCTTCTGACGGTGCGGTGCCACCAGGCCGGCGTACTCGCATAGCAGCATGGCGATGGCGGTAAAGCCCATGGACAGCACGCAGAACAGCGAGATGGAGAAGGTGTAGCCGGTGCCGGCGACCGCAGCGGCGGTGGAGATGGCCGAAAGGTCGCCCGGCTGGATGGGCATGGATTTAAACGTGATGACGAAGAACTCGGCAATGCCCAGGACAAAGAGGGCAAAGACCAGGACCGCGGGAGCTGCGCCGTGGCGCTGGAACAGGAAGAACAGGCCGACCATGAGCGTGGTGATGATGGCCCACTCGAGCAGGATGCACAGGGGGTAGACCCAGGTAAAGTCGTGGTTGGACGAGACCTCCATGCCCAGCAGTGCAAAGACGCCGGCGAGCAGCAGGCACAGGACGGCGGCGACGAGTGGTTTGCCCACAAAGGCGCCGCGCAGGCGGGCGAGCTTGCCGGTGGGGGCGGGGGCGTCGGGCTTGGCGAACGCAAAGACGCGCGGGGCGATGCGATCGCGGGCGATGCTGGCCCAGGCGCAGCCGGTGAGGATGGCGTTGGTCAGGATGAGCATCACAAAGGCGAGCGGCTCGTTTTGTGCGACGAGGCCAATAGCGCCCCAGACGGTCAAAAAGAGCTGGAACAGGCCAAAGGCGACGCTCCAGGCGAAGGCGCCCTTGGTGACGGTGCCCGACTGAGCGCGAATGGCCTTGGCTTCGCGCAAGACAAGGTAGACGGTCGCCGCAAGACCGACGAGCGAGATGGCGGCAGCGAACATGCTGAGACTCCTCACAAACTAAAACCTACGAAAGCGGTGGTTTACCCGATTGTTACCAAGATATGCGCTGCATTTGCGGACTGCGCACAACAACCAGCCATATTAACGCGCACGTGTGGCGGTGTGGCGCAATGTAGTGGCGACCTGCGCGATAATGGACGGGAATTACACGGAAACGTAAAGGCTTCTTAAAGAAATGGCGAGGATAGAGCTATGGGTGAGCAGGTTTGTATGACGGGCGCCGAGTACTGCGACGGAGCTGCGGTCGTGGATACATACGGCTATCCGGTCGAGACTACGGGCAATGCGGTGCTGGACATCTTGGAGCATCGCTCGTCTACGCGTGCCTTTGCGCGCGACGACAACGACCGTCCCGTAGCGGTGACCGACGAGCAGCGCGCAGCGATTCTGCATGCGGCAAGTCGCGCGCCGTCGGCGGGCGCCATGATGATGTATTCCATCGTAAGCATTCGCGAGCAGGCTACGCTGGACCGTCTGGCCGACCTGTGCGACCATCAGCCCATGGTCGCCAAGGCGCCCTGGGCACTTATATTTGTGGTCGATTATGCCAAGTGGATCGATCTGTTTGAGCACGTGGGCTGCTTTGAGCCCGAGTTTGTCAAGCGCACGGGCAAAGCGCCCCGCCGCGCGCCGGGTTTGGGCGACTTTGCCATCGCGGCCCAGGACGCCGTGATCGCCGCGCAAAACGCCGTGGTTGCCGCCGAGGCCCTGGGGCTGGGGAGCTGCTACATCGGCGATATCGTGGAGAACGCCGAGGAAGTTGCCGAGCTGCTCGATCTGCCGCCCTATACCATGCCGCTGTCGATGCTCATCATCGGCGCGCCCCGCAAGGAGCGCCCGGCCATTGCACATCCCGTGGTGAACCTGGTGCACGAGGAGCGCTACTGCCGTGCGGACGACGCGACTATGGATGCGCAGGTGGCCGAGATGGATGCGATGTTTCGCCCGCACGCCCGCGAGGTGGGGGAGCGCGTCGTGGACATCTATACCCGCAAGCACACGAGTCCCTTTATGGCCGAGATGAGCCGATCCATGGAATGGTGGTTCAAAAACTGGCTTGGAAAATGACGAATGTGACAAGGGGACAGTCCCTTTGTTACATTCCATATCGCCGCGGTAGCCTAAAGACTGTATAAATCTTTATCTAGCTGGGAAAACAGTGCATTAAAACATGGGCCGATTGCCTATAATCCCTTCGAACATTAAAGTTGGGAGGAAACCGGCTTATGGAACAAAAGGCCAAGGAGGCAGCCTCGCACGCTGCAATTCCTGTGAGCATCTCGGCGATGCTCGTCACGCTGGGCGTGGTGTACGGCGATATCGGCACCAGCCCTATGTATGTAACCAAGGCGCTCGTTGCCGGCAACGGCGGCATCGGAAGTGTGACGGAGGAGTTCGTGCTTGGCGCGCTCTCTCTTGTCGTGTGGACGGTCACGCTGCTGACCACCATCAAGTATGTGCTCATCTCGCTGCGCGCCGATAACCATGGTGAGGGCGGCATCTTTGCCCTGTACAGCCTGGTCAAGCGCTGCGGCAAGTGGCTTATCATCCCCGCCATGCTGGGTGGCGCCGCGCTGCTCGCCGACGGCATCCTGACGCCGGCCGTTACCGTTACCACGGCCATCGAGGGCCTGCGCACCATCCCGGCGGTCCATGCCGTGCTGGGCGATGACCAGGGCCGCGTCGTCGCCATTACGCTCGCCATCATCATCGTGCTCTTCTTGGTGCAGCGCATCGGTACGGCCAAGATCGGTCACGCCTTTGGCCCCATCATGACGCTGTGGTTCCTGTTCTTGGGCGGCACAGGCCTGTTCTTTGTCTTACAGCACCCCGCCGTGCTGCTGTGCCTCAACCCGCTCCGCGGCATCGCCTTTTTGTTGAGCCCCAACAACCACGCGGGCATCATGATTCTGGGCAGCTGCTTCCTCGCCACCACCGGTGCCGAGGCGCTCTACTCCGACATGGGCCACGTCGGCCGCGGCAACATCTACGCTACCTGGCCGTTCGTTAAGTGCTGCCTGCTGCTGTCCTATATGGGCCAGGGCGCTTGGCTTATGAACAACGCTGCCAACCCCGAGCTCATGGGCATTGCCGATCTCAACCCGTTCTACCAGATGCTCGCCCCGGGCCTGCGCCCGTTTGCCGTCGGCCTTTCCACCGTCGCGGCCATCATTGCCTCGCAGGCGCTCATCACCGGCGCATTCTCGCTGGTGTCCGAGGCCAGCCGTCTGGACCTCATGCCGCACATGCAGGTCTTCTACCCTGCCGAGACCAAGGGCCAGCTCTACATCCCCATGGTCAACAACGTCATGCTTGTCGGCTGCGTCATCGTGGTGCTGCTGTTCCAGAACTCGGCGCATATGGAAGCTGCCTACGGCCTTGCCATTACGCTGACTATGATGTGCACCACGCTGCTGCTCTTCTTCTACCTGCACGAAGAGCGCAAGCTCAAGGTTGCTCCGTGGATCTTCGTGGCCTTCTTCCTTTTGCTCGAAGGCTTCTTCTTCGTGAGCTCGCTCACCAAGTTCTTCCACGGCGGCTATTTCACCATCCTCATGGCCGCGCTCATCATGGGCATCATGGTGTGCTGGTACAACGGTACGGCTGTTGAGCAGCGCCAGTTTACGCTGCTGCCGCTGCGCAGCTACCTGCCGCAGCTCAAGCGCCTGCGCGACGACGACCGTTACGAGCGTCTGAGCGACAACATCGTGTACCTGACCAAGGACACCCATACCGACTATATCGACCGTGATATCGTCTACTCGATCTTGGACAAGCATCCCAAGCGCGCTCGCGCCTGGTGGTTCGTGAATGTCGAGACCATGGACGAGCCGCACACCTTTGCCTATTCGGTCGAGACGTTCGGCACCGACTACGTGTTCCGCGTGCATCTGTACCTGGGCTACAAGATCAACCAGCGCGTCAATGCCTATCTGCGTCAGGTCGTTCAGGACCTGGCTGCCACCGGCGAGCTGCCGCCGCAGACGCATGACTACTCGGTCTACAAGGATCCGGGTAACATCGGTACGTTCAAGTTCGTCCTGATCCGTAAGCTTCTGGCGCCCGAAAGCGATGTGGAGCCGAGCGAGCGTACGGCCATCACGCTCAAGTACATCATTCGTCGCGCCGCCGGCACGCCTGCACGCTGGTACGGCCTGGAGAACTCCAACGTGAGCTTTGAGTACGTGCCGCTGTTCACCAAGTTCAAGGCCGTGAACAAGATGCAGCGCCTGGCTCCCAACGAGCGCCCGTAGTCGACGCTTGAGGTTCGGCTGCGAACGGGCAGGCTTGCAATGACAGTGATTGAGTCCTGGGAGGAAACCATGGATGCAAAGGTGCTTGACGGTCGCGATCTTGCGACCGAGCTGGTGCGTGAGGCGCGCGTCGATGCCGCCGAAGATCGGTTCTTTACGAATCGTGCCAACATGGATATGGCCGACCGCGTGATCTCGATCGTGGTGACGGTGCTTGTCGCGGCGTGCGTTTGCGCGCTGCTCGCGCACGTGCTGTTTGTCTAGCGACCGCCGGTCGTAGAAGGCTTTACACTTGGAACCACCACAAGGGAAACCACCACAAAGGTGCCTGTTCCTTTGTGGTGGTTTTTGTTTTTGAGAGAGGGGCGGGGCACTGATGGACGTCCGTACGGACGGCGATATTGCCGATAGCTTTTGGTGGCGGCGCACAACGCTGACGCGCCGCACTCCTCTGTATGACGCCTGCGTATCGGCGGGGTTGCTGGTCGCGGCGACGATTGTGGGCGCGCTGCTCGACCATCCGGGTCTTGCGCCGAGCATCATGATCGTCTATGTGTTCGCCGTTCAGCTGTGCGCATTCTTTACCTGGAGTCGCCTGTATTGCTTGCTGAGCTCGGCTGCCGCCGTGGCACTCTACAACTTCTTGTTTGTCGACCCGCGCTACTCGCTGTCGCTTATCGACCGCGTCTATCCCGGCATGTTCTTCATCATGTTCGTGGTCTCGCTTGTGTCGAGCTCGATTGCGTTGGCCCTGCGCCGCGCCTTGGCACAGGCTGCCGCCAGCGACCGCCGCACGCATATGGTGCTCGAGACCAACCGCATGCTGCAGCGGTGCGCCGATCAGCAGCAGATTGTCCATGCCATGGCAACGCAGCTGGCGCGTCTTTCGGGCTGTCCGGTCGTGTGGTACAGCGCCGACGCCGAGGGCGATGACCTGCTGCCGCGTGCGACATACACGGCCGTGGGCGATGCCGCGCCGGTGCATGAACTGGCGCCGCAGATGCCGCCGCGGCTCTCGGCGTCCGCCTATGTGGGAACGCCGCTCGATGCAACCTATGGCGGCTCGGCGTTTTATGGCATCTACCTGACGGTTCGCACGGGCGACGGCTTCGTCCGCTCGGGCGACCCCGCCTCGGTGGTGGGCGTGCTGGCTATCGTTGCCGAGCCCGACGTGCTGACGCATGAGGAGCGGACACTTGCCGATGCCATCGTGAGCGAAGGCGAGCTGGCGCTCGACCGCGCCCGCGCCATGGAGGCCCGCGAGGAAGCGGCGGTGCTCGCCAAAAACGAACAGCTGCGCGCCAACCTGCTGCGCTCCATCTCGCATGATCTGCGCACGCCGCTTACCAGTATTTCGGGTAATGCCGACGTGCTGCTCGATCAGGGCTCGACCGGCACCGCGGTGCTCGATGCCCAGACGCGCCGCGGCCTGCTTCTATCCATTCGCTCGGATGCGCTGTGGCTCAACGCCACCGTCGAGAATCTGCTCGCCATCACCAAGCTCGAGGGCGGCGGTATGCGCCTGTCGACCACGCTCGAGCTCATGGACGATATCGTCGAGGAGGCACTGCGCCACGTAAATCCGGCCGTGCGCGAGCACGACCTTAAGGTGGTGGCGTGCGATGAGCCGGCGCTCGTCAACGTCGATGCACGCCTGATGGTGCAGCTGGTGGTCAATCTGGTGAACAACGCCATTACCTATACGCCCGCGGGCTCGCATATCATGATTTCGATTAGCGTCGACGATGGACGCGTGGCGTGCTCGGTGGCCGATGATGGTCCGGGCATCGCACCCGAGGATCGCGAGCGGATCTTCGAGTCGTTCTATACCGCCAACCATGGTCTGGCCGACAGCCACCGCAGCGTTGGCCTGGGTCTTTCGCTCTGCCGCTCCATTGCGTTGGCGCATGGCGGTAGCATAGAGGTTGCCGCGGCGGACCCGCACGGCTCGGTCTTTACGATTGAGCTTCCCGCCGCCGACGTTTCGTTTGATAAGGAGTAGCGCTGTGCCGAACTCTGCCGTAAAACCGCTCATTTTGGTCGTTGAGGACGACCCCGCCGTTCGCAATCTTATTGTTGCCGCGCTCGAGGCGCACGGCTTGCGTCATATGGCTGTGGAGACCGCCCATGCCGCCATCGCCGCCGCCTCATCGCAGGCGCCGAGCATTGTGCTGCTCGATCTGGGCCTGCCCGATATGGACGGCGTCAAGGTGGTGGAGTCGGTGCGCGCATGGTCGGGCATGCCGATTATCGTGGTCTCGGCGCGCAGCGAGGATGCGGACAAAATCCGCGCGCTCGATGCCGGTGCCGACGACTACCTGACCAAGCCGTTTTCGGTCGAGGAGCTGCTCGCGCGTATTCGCACGACGCTCAGGCGCCTTTCGTATGCGCAAACGGGCGGTGTTGCCTCCGAGGGCTCGTTCGATACCGGTGAGCTGCATATCGATTTTGATGCCGGCATCGCCACGATGGATGGCGAGGAACTGCATCTGACGCCGATCGAGTATAAGCTTCTGTGCCTGCTGGCGCACAACGCCGACAAGGTGCTGACGCACCAGTTTATCCTGCACGAGATTTGGGGTACGGCAACTAAGAGCGACCTGGCGAGCCTGCGTGTCTTTATGGGCACGTTGCGTAAGAAGATCGAGTCCGACCCCGCGCATCCACGCTATATCCAGACGCACGTGGGCATCGGCTATCGCCTGGTCACCCAAGGCTAGATCGCCAACCACCATCCCAATATGAGTTGCGGTGAAATACGGGCTAAATTTGCCTAATTCCAGGCAAAACAGTCCGTATTCCACCGCAACTTTGTTTATTTGCCCTTGGGCTTGCTGGCGTAGAACTTCTTCTTTTTGGACTTGCCGGCAGGGGAGGGTTTGCCGGCAAAGTTGGACTTGCCGTTGCCGGCCTGCGTGTGCGTGGGTACTGCCGCATGGGGCTTGCGGGCCTCGGGGTTACGCAGTTCCTCGACGCGCTCGGCAATTTCCTCGGCGCTAAAGCCGACCTCTGCCATGGCGTCCTCGATGGGTAGGCGGCGCACGATGTAGCAATGATGCACCTTCTGGTTGCGCGCGAAATCCTCGGGGATGGTCTGTGCCGTAATGTCCTCCAGCACCACGCCCGCGCGGGCGAGCTTGCGCGTTTCGGGGCGGAAGCCGCGCAGGTTGCAGCTAAAGATGGCATGGCCGCCCTGCGCGAGCAGGCGCGATACGCCGGCCAAAAGCTCAACATGGTCGCGCTGGACATCCCAGGTGCGGCGGCCCATCTTGGACGAGTTCGAGAACGTGGGCGGGTCGACAAAGATCAGGTCCCAGCGGTTGCGCGTCTGGCGCTGGTCGCGAATCCAGGCAAGCACGTCGTCGCGCACAAAATGATGCTGAGGCCCCACAAAGCCGTTCTGGCGCATGTTGCGCTCGGCCCAGTCCAGATAGGTGTTGGAAAGGTCGACCGTCACGGTCTCCTCGACGCCGCCATCGGCCGCGTAGCAGGTGGCGGTGCCGGTGTAGGCAAACAGGTTGAGGAAGCGGCGTGCCTGCTTGGCGTGCTCGCGCACTAGGTTGCGGGTGACGCGGTGATCCAGGAAGATACCGACGTCCAGATAGTCGTCAAAGTTGACGGCAAAGGTAAGGCCGCCCTCTTCGATGAGCGGCAGACGGCGGCGTGCGATGTTGGCGCGCTCGCCCGATGCGCCCTTGCCGGCGCCCTGCTTGCCGTACTGCGAGCCGCCGCGCGAACGCATGCGGGCCTTGGCATGCACGTGCTCGGCGGGAACATCTAGGATGCGCGGCGCGATGGCCAAGATGTCGAGCATACGGGCCTGGGCTAGTGCGGGGTCGATGGTCTTGGGCGCGGCGTATTCGGCGATGACGAGCCAGCGACCCGGCGTCTGCGGGCAGCCCTCGTACAGATCGATGGCGGCGGAGTAATCGGGCAGGTCGGCATCGTAGACGCGGTAGCAGCTCACGCCCTCGCGCTTGGCCCACTTGCGGCGCAGGCGTGCGTTCTTGCGCAGGCGGTTGGCGAACTGCTCGGACTCGGGGATGAGCACGGGCAGCGGCTTGCCGTCGCCCAAGTCGAGCGTGGCGGTAGGTTCGGGCATGGAGGAAGCGGTGGCTTCGTCGTTGGCTTCGTTGGCATCCGCAACCTCGGCCTCGGCATCTGCACTGGTCGCAGCCTCAAACGCTGCGGCGGCGTGGTCGAGCGAAGGCCAAACCTCAATAGCCGCCTCCTCGTTATTGGGCATGACGGCGATGGAGCGCGCGGGCTCGGCATGGAGCGCGCGGGCCATAAGGCCATCGCGGGTGAGTGCGGCGACCGGTGCCGAAGCGAGCTCGGGCGCGCGGCGCAGCTCGCCGACCAGCGTCATGGCGTCGTGCATGAGCGAAAGCGGGGTCTCGGTGGTGTCTGCGACCACGGCGGCACCGGCGACGGCGCCCGCATGGTCCAGCACGGTGGCGGGCTTGGCGGCACAAAAGTCGACGAAACGCTTGTAGCCAGCGCTCTTGACCATGCGCTCGGCGGTCTTGCGGGCGGCGGGGTCGATGTCTACGGCCACGATGCGTGCCTGGCGCTCGCGTGCTGCCGCCTCGCGTTCGCGCGCCTCGGCAAGCAGCTGCTCCCACAGAGCGGCGTCGTGCAGCTGCCAGCCCTCGAAGCCCCAGCGCTCGCGTGTGGCGCCCGGGGCGCGGTCGGACAGAATGTTCACGGCTTCCAGCAACAGGCCGCCGCCGGCGCACGAGGCATCGATCAGCGTGGGCAGGGCTTCGTTCTCGTAATCATCGGCCGTCAGCTCGCGCTCGCACAGTGCGGTCCAGCCGACCTGCGCCAGCACCAGGGCGGCGTAGTCGGGGCGCAACACGTGCGCACCCTCGCCGGCACGGGTCGCCGCGGGCGGCAGGCGCTTGAACAGCGGGTCGCCCGAAAGGTCCAGGCTTATGCTCGCGCGGCGCTGGCGCAGCGAAAGCAGTAGGTGAACATCGGGGTCGGCGGCATCGACGTCGGCGCGACGGCCCGTGGTCTCGGCCAGACGGTCGCACAGCGCGTCCTTGGCGCGCAGGGCCGAGAAGCGCGTGTTGCGCAGCTGCTCGGTCACGCCGCGGGCGGTGATGGCGATGGTGGCGCCGGGGCGGATGATGGTCTCCCAGGCGATGTCGTAAACGCTGTCGTACAGTTCATCGGCATCCTGCGCCTCAAAGCGCCCGAGTACCACGAACACACGGCTCGCCAGGCGCGACCACAGACAGGCGCGGTAGCCTTCTTCGAGCTCGCCCTCAAATGTAGCGCGGCCCTTCAGCCGGCGAACATGCGAAAGCCCGAGGCGTTTAAGCTCATCGGCGAGTGCGGACTCAAAGCCCTCGGGGCAGCTTGCGTAAAATTCCATGGGTGACCTCTCTGGTTGCGTCGCTCCATTATATGATGGATGCTTCGTTTACTCTCGCCCCCGAAAGGAACCCATATGATTGATGCGTGCCCCGATTCCGCCGTGCTCTTTTTTGACGTGGACGGCACGCTGACGTCGTTCGATCCCGACAACATGACCGACAAGGACTTTTCGGCGGTTCGCCCCTCGCAGGCGGTCGTTGAGGCGTTTCATCGTCTGCGCGACGCGGGACACCAGGCATTTATCTGCACGGGTCGTCCCTTGTGGCTGATTGCCGATGGCCTGCGCGCGCTGAACCCGGCGGGTGTCGTTGCCATGGCGGGAGCGACGCTCGAGGTCGAGGGCCGCGTGGTGCATGAGGACTGCTTTGACGAGGACGTTATCGAGGAGCTTGCGCGCCGTATGGCCGCGGCAGGGATTGAGGCCTTTTTCGAGACCAACGTGGCTACTTTTGCCCTGGAACCCGCGGGTGTTGAGCAGTCGTCTCTGATCGGCACTTCTGTGGTGCACAGCACCGAGGAAATGCGCGTCGACGGCCGTCTGCGCGTGGGCAAGGTGTGCATCGTCGCGAGCTACCTGGCTCGCGTAGCCAACGATGACGGCTTTATCGATCGCGAGTTTGAGCCGTGCAACACCGGTGGTCAGAATCGCGAGCTGAGCCCCAAGGGCATTGACAAGGGCGTGGGCGTGGCGCGAGCGCTGGAATACCTGGGTCGCACCGGCAACGCGCGCACCTTTGGCTTTGGCGATTCCGGCAACGATCTGGGTATGCTCGCCGCTGTCGAGACGGCCGTGGCCATGGGCAACGCCATGCCCGAGGTCAAGGCGCTCGCCGACTACGTGACTGATGATGTCGCACACGACGGCACCGTCACAGCGATGCAGCATTTCGGCCTCATCTAATGAATCCCGCGTTCTGACGTTTGCTCAAACTGCGACTCTTTGTTTTTGCATGCTCAATCGATTTATCAATCCAAACGCTGAGGTGTTTATACCGTTCGCCGAGAAGATAAAAAACCGCAGTTCACGCCTTGATAAACGTAGGTAAAGTGTTTAGCAGTTTATCGGCCGTATGCTAACGAAAGGAATCAGGCAGATGGCAATCAAGGTGTTCGCTGACGGTGCAAACCTCGAGGGCATGCTCGACATGTACGAGAACGGCAACGTTCAGGGTTTCACGACCAACCCGTCCCTTATGAAGAAGGGCGGCGTGACGGATTACCGCGCGTTTGCCAAGGAGGTCCTGGCCCATATCACCGATGTGTCCGTCTCGTTTGAGGTCTTTGCCGACGACGTCGAGACCATGGAGGTCGAGGCGCGCGAGATCGCTACCTGGGCCGAGAACGTCTACGTCAAGATTCCGTGCGTGACCACCGAGGGCGAGTCCACCGCCGAGCTGGTGCGCAAGCTTTCGGCCGACGGCATCAAGGTCAACGTCACCACCATCTTTACGCCTACGCAGGTCGATGAGATGGTCGAGGCCGTTGACGCCGAGACGCCGTCCATCATCTCGCTCTTTGCCGGCCGCATCGCCGACACCGGCGTCGACCCCATTCCGTTTATGACGGAGTCGGTCAAGAAGGCCGCCGCCAAGCCCAACTGTGAGGTCCTGTGGGCGTCCACGCGCGAGCTCATCAACATTTACCAGGCCGAGGCCTGCGGTTGCCAGATTATCACGGTACCCAACAGCATCCTGGCCAAGCGCAAGAACATCGGTCGCGACCCGTACGAGGTCTCGCTCGACACCGTCCGCGGCTTTGCCAAGGATATCGCCTCGCTCGGCTTTCATATTCTGCCGTAAGCAAGGGTACCCCCTGTAGCGACGTGCAAAATCGCGAGTATTCAGCAAGGTAAAGGTCTTTATCAGTTAACCGAAGCATGGAACGGCCCCCGTTTTGGCTCTGACGACGCTAAAACGGGGCTGTTTTTTTGCTTTTTCGTCTCTGTGGGGCGTTCGGAACGGCGGAATTTGCAGAATACTCGCGATTTTGCACGTCGCGAGAGGGGGGACCCTTGCTTTAAACAGTTTACTTTCCCTGCACCATGGTGAGGGAGATCTTCTTGCGGTCGCGATCGACCTTTTCGACCCACACCTTGACCGTGTCGCCGACGCGCACCACGTCGCTGGGGTGCTTGACAAAGCGGTTGGCCAGCTTGGAGATATGTACGAGGCCGTCCTGGTGCACTCCCACGTCGACGAAGGCGCCAAAGTCCACAACGTTGCGCACCGTGCCCTTGAGTTCCATGCCGGGCTCCAGGTCGTCGATGGAAAGCGCCGAGCGGCTAAAGACCACCTCGGGTGCGTCGTCGCGCGGGTCGCGACCGGGCTTCTTGAGCTCGTTGACGATGTCGATGAGCGTGAGGGTGCCGCAGTCTAGGTCGCTTGCCAGCGTCGAGATACTGCCCAGACGGCGCTCGATGTCGGGTACGCCGCCGCGGCTGAGCTCGCTGGCTTTAACGCCGGCGCGTTCCAAGACGGATGTGGCCACTTCGTAGCTCTCGGGGTGGACGCTTGTCGCGTCGAGCGGGTTCTTGCCGCCGCTAATGCGCAGGAAGCCCGCGGCGTTGAGATATGCCTTGGGGCCCAGCTTGGGGACCTTCTTGAGCTGGCGGCGATCGGTAAAGGCGCCGTTTTCCTCGCGGTAGGCCACGATGTTTTTGGCCACGCTCGGCGTGATGCCCGATACATATCCCAGCAGGCTTGCGCTCGCGGTGTTCACGTCGACGCCCACGCGGTTGACGACGTCTTCCACCACGTGGCCCAGAGTGCGCGAGAGCTCGGCCTGATCAAGGTCGTGTTGGTACTGGCCAACGCCGATGGACTGGGGCGGAATCTTGACGAGCTCTGCCAGCGGGTCTTGCAGGCGACGGCCCAGGCTCATGGCGCCACGCACGGTGACGTCCAGGTCGGGATATTCCTGGCTGGCGAGCTCGGAGGCGGAGTACACCGACGCGCCGGCTTCGTTAACGATGGTGTAGCGAAGGCTGGGCGCCTGCTCGGCGATGAACTCCGAGACGACTTCCTCGGTCTCGCGGCTGGCGGTGCCGTTGCCGATGACGATGGTGTTGACGCCGTCCTTCTTGACGAGGCGAGCGAGCTCGCGCTTGGTGCCGGCGACGTCATGGCGCGGCTTGGTGGGGTAGACCACGCCGTGGTCGAGCAGCTTGCCGGTCTCGTCCATGACGGCGACCTTGCAGCCGGTGCGGTAGCCTGGATCGAGCGCGAGCACGCGGGCGCCGCGCACGGGGCGCGCCGAGAGCAGGCCCTCGAGATTCTTGGCAAAGACGTTGATGGCCTCGGTCTGGGCGCGAACGGTGAGCTTGGCGCGGGCCTCGCGCTCCAGCGAGGGGGCCATGAGGCGCTTGTAACCGTCGGCGATGGCGGCGTCAAAGACGGGCGCGAAGACGCCCTGGCGTCGGGGCCAACGGCTGCCGAGGCGTGCCGTGGCGGCGGCGCCGTCGACGTTCACGCGCACGCGGAGCTTGCCCTCGCGCTCACCGCGGTCGATAGCCAGCACACGGTGGTTGGGGATGCGGCGCAGCGGCTCATCATAGCTGTAGTACGGCTCGTAGGGAGTCTTCTCGGCGGGGTCGGTTGCCTCGACGACGATATCGGCGGTGTTTTGCGTAAAGGCGCGCAGGTCGGCGACGTTCTCGGGGTCCTCGGCCACCGTCTCGGCCACGATGTCCGCCGCGCCGGCGAGCGCCTTTTCGGGCGTGTCGAAGCCGGCCTCCTCGTTGACGTATGCCGCGGCAGCGTCGAGTGCGCTGCCCTTGGCCGAGGCCTGCATGATGATCATGTTGGCAAGCGGCTTCAGGCCGGCCTCGCGGGCCTTCTGCGCGCGGGTCATGCGCTTTTTGCGGTAGGGCTTGTAGAGGTCCTCGACACGCTGGAGCTGCGTGGCCTCGCGAATCTGCTGCTCGAGTTCGGGCGTGAGTTTGCCCTGGGCGTCGATGAGCAGAATGACGTCCTCTTTGCGCTGCTCAAGATTGCGCAGGTAAGACAGGCGCTCGTCGAGTGCGCGCAGGGCGACGTCGTCCATGCCGCCCGTGGCTTCTTTGCGGTAGCGCGAGATAAAGGGGATGGTGTTGCCCTCGTCGATGAGCTTGACGGCTGCCTCGATGTTGGCGGCCTTAAGGTTGAGCTCGCGGGCGAGCTGGGCGATAAGATCCATGGGACTCCTTGCGTTTAAGGTGCGTTTGCAGCACAGGGCTACCAAGGATACCACCCGTCCCAAAAGGCTGTTTTGGAGCCGCGCCACGAAAACGACCCATCTACTACGTTTGAACCGCATGGGTCGACCGTGCCTGGTTTTACCGGAAATCGGCAAGCCGTCTACCTGCGGCTTTTATTTCGCAAAATTCGGCATGGTTGAGGGTAGTCGGTTAAACGTAGTAGATAGGCGCATTTCGTGGCGAACGAACCAAGTCGAGGTGCAAAATAGCCCCTGCCCCAGAAAAATCGTCGGCAAGGTAGCAAAATGCCCTGCGGGCAGGAGGCTGCTCGCAGGGCAAAGAAGAGGGGCTTGTTGGTGGCGGACCGAAGGGACTCGGCATGGGGTTTCTGCCGCGGTCGCTCTTAAGGCATTACAGCTCGACGAGCTGGCCGGTCTCGGCGGCCTCCTTGATAGCGTTAAGCAGCGTGAGCGTCTTAACGTTATCGGCGGGGGTCACGACGGGCTCGACCTCGCGGCGGACAACCTTCACAAAGTGCTTGAGCTGCATCTTGTGCGGCAGTGCCGGGTCGACGGCCGGAATCTCCATCTGCAGCGGCTTGTGCCAGTTAGAGGCGCCGTCGTAGGAGAACTGGTGCAGGCGGGGCAGCGACAGGGCGCCCAGGGTTCCGCCGATAAAGTAGGCGTCGGCGTCGAAGGGGCGGTACTGCGGATCCTCGCGAGCGGTTGCCTCCCAGTTCCAGGGGCTGGCGGTGGCGTCGGAGATGGTCATGCTCGCGAGCGCGCCGTCGGCAAAACGGACGTTGACCACGGCGGAGTCCTCGGTCTCAAAACCGCGGGCGGCGCTGGACTGCATACCCTGGACGGCAACGGGCTCGCCCAGCAGGTAGCGGAGCAGGTCGACGTCGTGCACCAGGTTGACCAGGATCGGGCCGGCGCCCTTCTTGCGGCGCCACTCGACATCGAAATACTCGTCGTTCTTATAGATCATGTAGTGGAAGCTCGACACGGTGAGCTTGCCCAGTTCGCCGGACTCGATGATCTCCTTGGCCTTGTTGACGAAGGGGTTGTGGCGACGGTGCTGACCCACGAGCACGGGCACGCCGGCGGTCTCGGCCTCGGCGGCGAAGGCCTGAGCATCCTCAAGGTCGTTGGAGATCGGCTTTTCGACCAGCGGCACGATGTTGCGCTTTACAGCCTCGCGAGCAACGCCCAGGTGCAGGTCGTTGGGGGTAGCGATAATGACGGCCTCGGGCTTGATCTCGTCCATCATCTGGGCGGGATCGGTGTAAAACGGCACGCCGGCGGCCTCGGCCGTGGCGCGGGCGCCCTCAAAGGCGTCGGCGATGGCGACGAGCTCGGCCTCGGGCTCCTCGGTGACAAAGCGGATGTGGTTGCGGCCCATGGCGCCGGCGCCGATAACGGCAATGCGGACGGGGTTGAGCTCAGACATTTCGACTCCTTAATACTGGTGACCGGTGGGATGCGACAAAGGGGCTGTCCCTTTGTCGCATCGGTAAAACTAGGCAGACTTCTTCTTGCTGTCGGAGACCATCATGTAGACGGTGAGCACGACGGCGATGGCGGCGATCACAATGGCGCCGTAGAAGGACTGCTGGTAGGCGGCGCTGCCGGCCTCGGCGTGATACAGCACGGCGGTGATGGGCTGGCTGATCCAGGTGGAAGCGGCATAACCCAAAAACATGATGCCGTAGTTGACGCCGATGTTGCTGGTACCGAAGGCGCCGCCGGTGAGCGGCGGGTAGATGACGAGCAGGGCGCCAAAGCTAAAGCCAAGCAGGGCGAGCGCCACAAAGAACATGGCCTGCGTAAAGCTCATCGACATGATGACGAGCGCGACGATGGTGACGACAAGGCTGATGAGCAGCGACTTATAGGCGCCGAGCTTGTCGATGATCTGGCCAAAGGACAGACGGCCGACCAGGTTGGCGCAGGTGTTGACGGAGACCACCACACCGCCGAGGGCGACGGCCGCGGCGCTCGTGGGGTCGGCGAAGAGCTGGACGGCGGCGATGGAGGCAACCTTGCCCACGAGCAGGGTGCCCGCGGTGGCGGCAAAGGCGAAGGTGACGATGAGAACCCAGAAGCGCGGGGTCTTGACCATCTCGCCCGGGGTGAGGTCGCCGAAGGTGCCGGCATGCGCGCCGCCCTTGGGGGCCTCGAAGCCCTCGGGCAGCCAGCCGGCCTCGGGGGCCTTCAGGAACAGGGCGGAGGCGGCGATCGTCACAAAGAAGATGACGCCGAGTGCCTTGAGGGCGCCAAAGATGCCCAGGCTTGGGATGAGCAACGAGGCGAGCACCGGGGACAGCACGGCGGGGCCGGCGGTCGAAGCGGCCAGGGTGATGCCGGAGGCAAGGCCCTTTTTGTCGATGAACCACTTTTGACCGGTGGTGAGTGCCGGGTTGTAGCCCAGGCCGTTGCCGATGGCGGCGACGAGCGAGAACCACAGGTAGAACTGCCACGGCTCGGTGACGGTGCCGGACATAAACCAGCCCAGGCCGTAGCACACAGCGGCGGCGATCACGACGTTGCGCGGGCCGATCTTATCGGAGATGCGGCCGGCGAAGATGCCCGTCACGGCCATGATGGTCTGAAAGACCGGGAAAGCCCAGGTAAGGGCGCTCGACCACTCGGGGTAGACGGCGAGCAGGTTCTTGCTCACGACGGAATACAGCGCGATGGAGCTGATAAAGAACATGGTGACGCACGCGGCGGAAAGCACGACGGCGCGACCCTTGTTGGAGTTGGTGGAAGCCATTGGACTCTTTCTAATCGATACGGGGGAGGAGCGGGCGTGTCCGCGGGACCTCCCTGTCAGGTTGGTTTACTGGTCAGTCGGCTTGGCGACGCCGGACTCATCGGACCAGAGCTCGACACCCTTGTTCTTAAGGTAGTTGTCGGCATAGGCGCGACGGCCGCCGGGCTTGGCGGTGAGGTCGCCCATCATGTTGGAGAAGCCGCCGTCGACCTTGATAGCGTCGCCGGTGGTAAAGTCCGAGCGCGTGGACGCCAGGAACATGACGGCGTTGGCAATATCGCTGACCTCGCCGATGCGGCGCGTGGCGATCAGGCGGCTGCGGCTCTTTTCGACCTCGGGATCGGCGTAGAAGTTGGCCGACATCGGGGTCTTAACGAAGCAGGGCTCGACGCAGTTGGAGCGGACGCCGTAGGGGCCCCACTCGGCGGCGAGCATCTTGGACATCATGTTGACGCCGGCCTTGGTGGAGCTGTACACGCCCGAGAACGTCTCGGGGGAGTGGCTGGCAACGGTCGAGATGTGCACCAGGCGACCCTGGCCGGCCTTGATCATCTCGCGACCAAAGCGCTGCGAGGTGATGAAGTAACCAGTGAGGTTGACGTTGAGCACCTGCTCCCAGTCGCTCAGCGGCAGGTCCTCCATGGCGGCGAAGCGCAGGATGCCGGCGGTGTTGACGAGGACGTCGACACGGCCGAAGTCGGCGATGGTGGCGTCGACGGCGGCCTGAACCTCGGCCTCGTCGGTGGCGTTCATCTTGTAGCCCTCGGCGTGGATGCCAAACTCGGCGGCGAGGTCGGCGGCTGCGGCCTTGACCTTCTCTTCGTCCAGGTCGAGCAGGACGACGTTGGCGCCGTTGCGGGCGAACTCGCGGCAAATCTCGACGCCCATACCGCCGAGTGCGCCGGTCACGGCGCAGACATCGCCCTCGAGCTTAAGCCAATTGCTCATAGGAACTTCCCTTCTTGTGCCTCCCGGTGAGTCGCTCCCATTAACCGACCCACGTGGTTTTCGCAGGTTATCGTATGCTTTGCATTTGCGCAGGTGAATTGCATATTTGTTAGAATGGCGTTAACCGTAGGTTTATAGCTCGCAAGACGATGTGTCCCTAATTTAGTGTGTGACCTGCCAAAACGACCCCCTTGGCAGTTCATTGCCATACGTCTGGAAACAGGAGATTGACGTGTACGATCGACGACTTGAGGCCATATCGGCCGCCGCGGAGCTGGGAAGCTTCTCGCGTGCGGCGGCAAAATTGCGCGTGTCGACCCCGGCGCTCGTCAAACAGGTGTCGGGATTCGAGGCCGAGTTCGGCATCACGTTGTTCGAGCGCTCGCATTCTGGTGTTAAGGTGACGCCGGCAGGTGCTCTGCTGGTGGACGATGCACGTTCGATCATGCGGCAGTCCGAGGACGCGCTGCGCCGTGCCCGACGCGCGGCAGGCGATGGCGGGGCCGTGCGCCTGGGCGTGTCGATGATGTGCCCGGGGCGCCAAACGCTGTCGATGTGGTCGGACATCCACGATCTGGAACCATCGCTGCGATTTGAGATCGTGCCGGTAAGCGACCTCTATGACGAGCGCGAATCCGTCATGCGCAGCTTGGGCCGCGAGGTGGATGTAGTGCAGTCGAGTTTTTCTACTCCACGCTGGGGCGACGCCTGCCAAAAGCTTCGCATCGTTAACGTGCCGTTTTATATCGACCTGCCGCGCACGAGCCCGCTGGCGCGCAAGACGCGCATCACAGTTGCCGACTTAGAGGGTATGCGCCTGCGCGTGCTCCGTCACGGCAACGACGCTATGGACAGTCTGCGTATCGATCTGTTGGCCGACGGCGGCGTAGACGTGATCGACGTGGACAGCTTTGACTTTGCGCTCTTTAACGAGGCAGAGGAAAAGGGCGACGCGGTGCTCACCTGCGGCGCATGGTCGGGGGTGCACCCGGCCTTTGTGGGCGTGCCGTTCCTGTGCGGGCGAGAGGTGCCGGTCTTTTTGCACTATCCGCTCGAGCCCACCCTCCAAGTACAAAAATTCGTCAACGCCATGGCCCAACTCCTCAAGTAGCCAAAAGAGTCCCGTCCCAAATTAGCTACCCTTTGCTACGGGTTTAGCGGTCCTCGCGTTGCGGCCCGGCTGCCTCGGCTGTCTTTACGCGGTTCTTATCGACGTACATGTTCTTGTCGGCCTGGGAAAAGAGCTCGCGCATCGTAGGCGGTTCATCAAAATCACTGGAAAGCGCATAGCCCACCGCATAGCTGATAGGCATGTCGGGGTGAGCCTCGGAATACTCGTTCACGTTCGCACGAACCCGAGCGAGACAGGACTCCACGGCAGCCCGATCGGCATCCCACAGCACCGCGATAAACTCATCGCCGCCGTCGCGGCCCACAAAGCACGTCTCGGACGCCACACTTCCCAGTTGCCGGGCAAAAGAACGGATGTATTCGTCGCCCTTCTCGTGGCCGAAGCTGTTATTGACCGTATGCAGATTGTTAAGGTCGAAGACGCACACCGCAACGGGCGCCTCCGCGGAGACAGGCTGCTCCTGCCCCAAGACCTCCTCGCACTTGTTCTTGTTGGGCAGTCCCGTGGCTTCGTCGAGATAGACTTTGCTCTGCAGTTCGCGATTGAGCGCGGCAGTTCGCACCGCGCGAACAAGTTCGACCGCAAAGGTCGCCACCAAGCCCATGATGTCGATGATCACCAGGCCCTCGAGATAGTTGAGTGCCGACGCCTTCTCCTGAGAGTAGTCCTCTGCGAGTCGCGTAGCATCGTCGCAAATGCCAAAGAACTCCTCGCTCATGGAGATGATGTCGGTGTTCTCATAGCCGACTTCGCGCACGCGGATGATCTCGGTGCAAAGCTCATCAAAATAATTTGCAAGCTCGGTCATTTTTGCCTGATACTCATCGTCGTCGAGACGGACGAGGTTGAGGTCGTCACTTCCGTAACGCAAACCGTTGATGTATGAATCCACGGCTTTAAGCAGGTCATCTTGAGGCTGGCCCG
The DNA here is from genome assembly GCF_003467545.1 of Collinsella sp. AM38-1BH. Classification (NCBI taxonomy): domain Bacteria; kingdom Bacillati; phylum Actinomycetota; class Coriobacteriia; order Coriobacteriales; family Coriobacteriaceae; genus Collinsella; species Collinsella sp. AM38-1BH. The sequence goes on from NZ_QSHC01000011.1 coordinate 82,737, forward strand.
CGTCCTCGAGCTTAACGATTCGCTGCGTGGTACCGCGCACCAGACCGGCGTAGTTGACCACACGCGCCGTGCCCTGGATATCGGAGACGAGCAGCATAACATTGATGAAGAAGAAGATGAGAACTGCCGTGAGCACCATCATGAGCAGGCGCACCGCCTGGCCGGCCTTCTTGGCGACAGAAGTATTCACAAGTTCACTCCCCTAAATGACAAAAGAACAGGTAGCACGCAGTGTGCTGAAATTCATGGGTGGTTAACTCTACCATATGGGCCAGCAGCCTCAAACTGCAGCAGACGCTCGTCCAAATTGGCGTGACGCTTGCCTTGTTGTTCTTGACCTGGCCGCGCTATCGGACATGCTTCTGGTCTTGGATCACCATGGGAAAGCTCATCCCGTTTTGTGCGTCTAGAGTGGGATGCGGTTTCCCAAAGGTGCCGTTAGGGGAAACCACATCCCGGTTTATGCCCTTGAAATGGGATGTCGTTTCCCGGAGGGGGCCCAGCGGGAAACGGCATCCCATTCTGGGCCCGAAAAGTGGGATACGGTTTCCGGCCGGCATGAAAAAAGCCTCCGCAGCTCGTGTGGCTGCGGAGGCTTTATTCGTTGCGGTGCATTGTGTTTGGGTCGTTGAGATGAGTCGATTTGCCCCGAAAGAGGAGGGCATTGATCTTAGGGTCATGCCCGACGAATGAGCGGCAAATCGGCCATCTCGGCGAGCCGAACTACTCCAGCTCAAACGCTCCGGTATAGAGCTGGTAGTAATACCCGCGCTTGGCAATCAGCTCGTCGTGGTTGCCGCGCTCGATGATGCGGCCGTGGTCCAGACAGATGATCGCGTCGGAGTTGCGCACGGTGGACAGGCGGTGCGCGATGACAAACGTCGTGCGGCCTTCCATGAGCTTGTCCATGCCGGCCTGCACGATAGCCTCGGTGCGGGTGTCGATGGAGCTCGTGGCCTCGTCCAGAATCATCGCCGGCGGATCGGCGACGGCGGCGCGTGCGATCGAAATCAGCTGGCGCTGGCCCTGCGACAGCTGTGCGCCGTTGCCGGTGAGCATGGTGTCGTAGCCGTCGGGCAGGCGGGTGATAAAGTCGTCCGCGCCCGCGAGCTTAGCCGCCTTGATGCACTCCTCGTCGGTGGCATCCAGATTGCCGTAGCGGATGTTATCCATCACGGTGCCGGTGAACAGGTTCACGTCCTGCAGCACCACGCCCAGCGAGCGGCGCAGATCTGCCTTGCGGATCTTGTTGACGTTGATGCCGTCGTAGCGGATCTTGCCGTCGGCGATGTCATAGAAGCGGTTAATGAGGTTGGTGATGGTCGTCTTGCCGGCACCGGTGGCGCCGACAAACGCGACCTTCTGGCCCGGCTTGGCAAACACAGACACGCCGTGCAGCACCTCGTGGTCGGGCGTGTAGCCAAAGTCGACGTTGTCCATGACCAGGTCGCCGCGCAGCGGCACGTACTCGATCTCGCCGGTTGCGCGGTGCGGATGTTTCCACGCCCACATGCCGGTGTGGTGGTCGGCCTCCTCGAGCTGCCAGGTGTCGGGGTTCACCTGAGCGTTGACGAGCGTCACATAGCCTTCGTCGGCTTCGGGCTCCTCGTCGATGAGCTCAAAGATACGGTCGGCGCCGGCGAGGCCCATGACCACGGCGTTGATCTGCTGCGAGATCTGGCCGATCTGTCCGCAGAACTGCTTGGTCATGTTGAGGAACGGCACCACGACGGCGATGGACAGCGCCATGCCCGAGATGCTCAGGTTGGGCACGCCCAGCGCCAGGAAAATGCCGCCTGCCAGTGCGACCAGCACGTAGAGCAGGTTTCCCAGGTTCATAAGGATGGGCATGAGGATGTTGGCGTACATGTTGGCCTTCTGCGAGACCTCGAAGAGCTTTTCGTTGCGCTCGTCAAAATCGGCCTCGGCGGCAGACTCGTGGCAGAATGCCTTGACGACCTTCTGACCGTTCATGACTTCCTCGATATGGCCCTCGACAACGCCGAGCTCGGTCTGCTGCGCAATAAAGAAGCGCGCGGAGTTGGAGCCGAGCAGCTTGGTCATAAAGGTCATAAAGGCGACGCCTGCCACAATGACCAGGCACATCCAAACGCTGTAGTACAGCATGATAAAGAACACCGTGACGATGACGATGGTCGTCATGAGCAGGTTGGGCAGCGACTGGCTGATCATCTGGCGCAGCGTGTCGATGTCGTTGGTGTAGTGGCTCATGATGTCGCCGCGCTGGTGCGTGTCGAAGTAGCGAATCGGCAGGTCCTGCATGCGGTTGAACATCTTCTCGCGAAGCTTCTCGAGCGAGCCCTGCGTGACGATGGCCATGGCGCGGTTCCAGAACAGCGAGGACAGGATGCCGACGCCGTAGATGCAGGCGAGGGTGGTCACGAGCTGTGCGATCTTGGGCTGTGCAGCTTCCCAATCGCCCGACTGCCACGATTCGCTAATAATCTGCAGGGCGCTCTGAAGGAAGGTCGCGCCGATGGAGTTGATGATGGCGCAGAGCACCACGCCGACGACGACGAGGGGCAAAAGCACGGGGTAGAAGCCAAAGAGCGTCTTGATGAGGCGCGACATGGTGCCGCCCTTGCGGTTGAGCGCGCGCTCGGCGGTCGTTGCCTTACTCATGTGCCTCGCCTCCTTCCTGGGTCTGAGCTTGTGCTGCAGATGCCTCGGTGTCGGCCTCGACGGCCCCTTCGCCCTCGGCAGACATCTTGTTCTGCGAGGTAAAGGTCTCGCGGTAGATCTCGCTCGTCTTGAGCAGCTCATCGTGGTTGCCGATCTGCGCGATGCGGCCGCCCTCCATGACGATGATGCGGTCTGCATCCTGCACGGAGCTAATGCGCTGGGCGATGATGAGCTTGGTCGTGTTGGGCAGATAGCTTGCCAGCCCTGCGCGAATCTTGGCGTCGGTCTTGGTGTCGACGGCGCTCGTGGAGTCGTCCAGGATTAAGATCTTGGGGCGACGCAGCAGGGCACGCGCAATGCACAGGCGCTGCTTCTGACCGCCGGAAACATTGGAGCCGCCCTGTTCGATCCAGGTGTCATAGCCCTTGGGGAAGCCGTCGACAAACTCGTCGGCGCAGGCCAGATGCGCGGCCTCGCGGACCTCTTCGTCGGTGGCGTTCGGGTCGCCCCAACGCAGGTTCTCGGCAATCGTGCCGCTAAACAGCACGTTTTTCTGCAGCACCATGGCCACCTGGTGGCGCAGGGCGTCCAAGTCGTAGTCGCGTACATCCACGCCGCCCACGCGCACGGTACCCTCGGTGGCGTCGTACAGGCGGGCGATGAGGTTTACGAGCGTGGACTTGGCCGAGCCGGTGCCGCCGATGATGCCGATGGTCTCGCCGCTCTTAATGTGCAGGTCGATATTGTCGAGCGCCTGGCGCTTCGCATGCGCGGAATACTTAAAGCTCACGTGGTCAAAGTCGATGGAGCCATCGGCGACCTCGAGCACGGGCTCGGCGGGATCGGCGATCGTGGGCTCGGCGGCCAGCACCTCGGTGATGCGGTGCGCCGATTCGTCGGCCATGGTCACCATGACAAAGATCATCGATAGCTGCATCAGGCTCATGAGGATTTGGAAGCCATAGGTAAAGATCGAGGAGAGCTGGCCCACGTCGAACAACGTGCCCTGGCTCGTGATGATGAGCTTGGAGCCCAGGTAGATGATGACGACGAACGCGCCGTTGACGCAGATGTTCATCATGGGGTTGTTAAAGGCCAGCAGCTTCTCGGCGCGGGTGAAGTCCATTTGGACGTCGCGTGCGGCGGTCGCGAACTTCTCCTTCTCAAAGTCTTCGCGCACATAGCTCTTGACCACGCGCATGCCGGTGACGTTTTCCTCGACGGACTCGTTAAGGGCGTCGTACTTGTGGAACACGCGCGAGAAGATGGGACGCACCTTAAAGATGATAAAGAACAGCCCAAAGCCCAGCAGCGGAATGATGACCAGGTAGACCATGGCGACGCTGCCGCCCATGATAAATGCCATGGTAAAGGCGAAGATCAATACCAGCGGCGCGCGCACGGCGATACGGATGATCATCATAAAGGCCTGCTGCACGTTGTTGATATCGGTGGTCAGGCGCGTGACGAGCGAGGAGCTCGAGAACTCATCGATGTTGGCAAAGCTGAACGTCTGGATCTTGTAGAACAGGTCGTGACGCAGGTTCTTAGCGAAGCCGCAACTCGCATGGCTGCAGGTGACGCCGGCAGCGGCGCCAAAAGCAAGCGACGTCAGCGCGATGAGCACCAAAAAGCCCGCGGTGGGAAGCATCTCGGCTACGGTGGTGCCATCTTTGATGGCGTCGATCAGGTTGGCGGTGATAAATGGAATCAGCATCTCGCAGAGCACCTCGCCAAGCACGAGCAACGGCGTGGCAACGGTGACTTTTATATAGTCGCGGATGCTGCCCATGAGGGTTTTAATCATCCAGTTCCTCCCAGGTTACACGGATTTTCTCGAGCATTTCGGCGAGCTGCTCGCGCTCGTCGTGGGTGAGGGCACCAAAGGCCTGCTCTCTAAAGCGAATGCGGGCTGCCTGGTCGATGCGGGCGTTTTCCCGGCCGGTTTCGGTCAGGCGAATGGTGAGCTGCCGTCGATCCTTGGGGTTACGGCTGCGCTCGATGAGGCCGTTGAGCTCGAGCTTGGACAGGATCTCGGAAAGCGACCCCGGCTTGAGGTCAAAGTGCATGCCGAGTTCTTGCTGCGACATCTCGCCGCCGGGTTGCTTGGCCAGCAGGCAGATGATGGGCGCCTTGCCGGACACGCCTCCGCCATGAAAATGCATGTAATGGCCGCAAAAGCCCAGGCCATTGAGGATGCGTTTGGCAAGCTTGTCTTCTGAGCTAACCGCTTCGGGTGCATCCGCCGGCTGTGACGGGTCGCCGCCGGGCTCGTGCGAACAAAGGTTAAGAGGTTCATCGCACATGAATTAGTTTTGCTCCTTTCTTTAGTTAGGTAGTGGAATTGTTTTGTGCCTAACCAATCTAGGAGCATGAGAAATGAATGTCAAGGTACCAAACTAGTGGTTACGCGGTTTTACCAAACCGCGTAGCTGCTCGACGCTGCAAACGGCCCCAAGTGGCAATCTGACGTTCAATTTCAAGGGCGCGACCAGAGGGTCAGCGCCCTTTCATTTCACGTCACCTTGCTCGCTTGGGGCCGTTTTCGCTCATATGACCCAATCCGCTGTCAAGAGCCACAATGGCCCCGCCGACCGCT
>NZ_QSHC01000012.1:0-87750 GCF_003467545.1 Collinsella sp. AM38-1BH
AGTTAGTTCAGATACGTATTTTTTGGCCGTGCTTCTTGGCGCTAATAGAGTGGTTTGAAGTCACTTTGAGCCCCATGACAACCTTTCTCCCCCTTATATGAGCGTCTCCACCGGTTCAGAAAGTCAAATTCAGCCCAATCGGGCTCAGGTCGGCCTTTACACACCCTCTGAAAAATACGTATCTGAACTAACTGTCCAGCGACATTCTCGATCAACAGCAAAAGGCCTCCTGGCGAATGAAAATTCGCCAGGAGGCCCCTTACAAAACGTGGGCTCCTTCGTTCGAATGAACGAAGGAGCCCATACTCTTTTTTTAGGACAGGAGGCCGCGAGTCGGGCCACCAGCCGCCAATCAATCGCACTCGCCAAGCGAGCGGCGCAGCGTGCGCACAGCGCCAAGCAAATTGGCATCGTTGCCGTTCTGTGCTGGCTTGATGCAGGGCCTCGGTATGATGGGAAGAACGTGAGCCTGATCCATCATGCGCTCAAATGCCTCAAACAGCTCGGGACGGGCGCTGATTCCGCCGCCGACCACGATGACCTCAGGGTCGATGACCGACTGCAACCCCATCAGCATGTTGTCGAAGACCAACGCGTATGCATCCAGACCGCGACGAGCGTCCTCATCCCCCTCTTCAATCCAAGAGAAAATCCGATATCCGTCGATATCATCGGTCGGATCAATCCCCTTCGCCGCACACACCTGGTCTCGGAGCGCCCGCCAGCTGGTGACATCACCGTACACCGACCCAAAGGTCACGGGCTTGCGCACATCGTTGCTCACAAAGCACACGGTGCCGGCGAGATTGTGCGCGCCTCGCAAGATGTGACCGTCAACAACGATGGCACCGCCGAGACCCGTACCGATCACCACCATCAACCCCAGGGAGACCCCCTTCAGCGCGCCGACGGCATATTCTCCCAGTGCCGCGCACATCGCATCGTTCTCGATGGTTACGGGAAGCCCCGTGCTCTCGCGCAAGATGCGACCGAGCGGATATCCGTCCAAACAGTGAAGGGCGCCGCCTCCCCCAACCACGCCATCGGAATCGCCTTCGGAAAAGACTCCGGGCATACTTATTCCCACACCCCTCACCCGGGCGCGATGGGGCTCGATCACCGAGCGGAACGTTTCGATAACCTGGTCGGCGGGCGAGGTGCATGTTGGGATACTTCCGTGCTCCTCAATGTGGTAGTCGGCGTTCACCACCGCCCATTTCACCTGAGTGCCGCCCGCATCTATACCGAAATAGCAGTCCATAATCTTATCCCCTGTCCCATAGGGTTAGTCCAGGTCCTCGCCGTTGCTCTCGATGACCTTCTTGTACCAATAGAAGCTGTCCTTGCGGCTGCGCGCGAGCGTGCCCTTGCCCTCGTCGTCGCGGTCGACGTAGACGAAGCCGTAGCGCTTGCGCATCTCGCCCGTGCCGGCGCTGACCAGGTCGATGCAGCCCCACATGGTGTAGCCCATGAGGTCCACGCCGTCGAGTTCCACGGCATCCTCCATGCTCTGGATGTTCTTGCGCAGGTAGTCGATGCGGTAGCCGTCATGGATGGAGCCGTCGGCCTTCACCTCGTCGCTCCAGCCGATACCGTTCTCCACGATCCAAAGCGGCTTGTGATAGCGGTCGTAGAGCTCGTTCAAGGCGATGCGCAGGCAGTACGGATCGGTCGCCCAGCCCCAGGCGTTGGTCTCGAGGTAGGGGTTTTTCACCATGCCGAAAGCGAGATTGCCGGACGCGACCTCGAGCTCCTTCTGGCGCAACGATACCGTCGAGCCTCCGTAGCACGAGAACGACAGGAAATCTGCCGGATAGGTTGCGAGAAGCTCGAGGTCGTTCTCGCCCATTTCCAGCTTGATGCCCGCGCGCTCCATCTCCCTCAAGCGATAGGCGGGATAGTGGCCGCCCACCTGCACGTCGGCATACCACAGCGCGTCACGCTCGCGTTCCATGGCGAGCAGATGATCGGCGGGGTCGGCGGAATAGGAGTAGATGGGGTTGTACGCGAGCATCTGACCCACCATGATCTTAGGGGAGATTTGGTGCGCCGACCGAACCGTAAGGGCAGACGCCACGAACTGGTTGTGCGCCGCCTGGGCCTTCGCATGGGGGCTCCCATCCGTAAGCCCGCCCGCCATGAAGCTCCCCATGCTCATCATGTTGATCTCGTTGAAGGTGAGCCAGTACTTCACCTTGCCCTGATAGTGCTTCATGACGCAGGTGGCGTAGCGCACGAACAGGTCGATGAGCTCGCGGCTCTTCCAACCGCCGTACTTGTTCACGAGCGCGAGCGGGGTCTCGTAGTGCGAGAGCGTCACGAGCGGTTCGATGCCGTACTTAGCGCACTCGTCAAACACGGCGTCGTAGAACGCTAGACCCTCGGTGTTGGGCTCAGCCTCCTCGCCCGTGGGGAAGATGCGCGCCCAGTTCATGGACAGGCGGAAGCACTTGAAGCCCATCTCGCCCATGAGGGCGATGTCCTCGGCGTAGTGGTGGTAGAAGTCGGTGGCCGTGTGGCTGGGATAGTAGTAGCCATCAACCACCGCCACCTCCAGCCCTTCAGGAAGTCCCTCCTCGCAAACCGCATACACGGGAAGCGCGCCGGTTTCCCCTGTCGCGGTATTACGCCACGTTATCTGCCGTGACACCGTATGGCTACCGCTGGTCATGGCGTCCGAGGTGTTCGGTCCTTTGCCGCCCTCTTCCCAGCCGCCCTCATACTGGTTGGCGGCGGTGGCGCCACCCCACAGGAAACCTTCCGGAAATGCCATTGGGTACCTCCTCGATCGTGAAAACATCTTCATGAAACGGGAAGACGGGCTGCATGGCAGTCCCGGCTTCCCGTCAGATAATCAGTTAGGCGCTTGCACCCATGCGTTGATAGACCGTGATGAAGCGCTCGGCAAGGATACGGAAGCCCTCAGCGCTCATGAGCTGATCCTCCGCATGCAGCAAGATGATGCGAAACGGCAGCTCCTCGCCGCTGGCCTCTTGCTGAAGCAGTTTCATGTGAGCGTCGTGGCCTGCGTTGAACACCACGTTGCCCTCGTCGATAAGTTTCCGGGCGGCCTCAAAATCACCATTCTCGGCACAGGTTATCGCTTCGAGGTAGCAGCTGCGCGCGCTCCCCACCTGAGCGACGATAGAGAAGCACGTCATTTCAAACTGATCGATCGCTTCTTGTTTGATCTCTGACATGGCTATGCCCCCAGCAACTTTCGAGCCTGTTTGAGCACGGCCTCGCCGTTCATTGTCCCATACGCTGTCATATCAATCGGCTCCACCGGACAGTTCACTTGATTCTTCACCTTGTTGAGTTCAAAGCGAACCTGCGGTCCCAGCAGGATAACGTCGCTATCCGCATATTCCGCCGCTTGGTTGACAGGGTGCGCCTCGATGGTGCACACGAAACCGTCTTTTTCAGCCGCCTGTTGCATGCGCTGTACCAGCATGCTCGTCGAAGCGCCCGCGGCGCACATAAGTACGATATGTTTCATCCTACGCTCCCAACCTCATGGAAAATGATGGTGTGAATATGAAAATCCCTATGCGGCCGATTCCTCGAGAGCGGCCTGCTCCTCTCGCAACGCCTGGCGATCAGCCATAAGGGTGAAGGGGGTATACATGAGCACCGACACCGCCAAAACCGCAACCGAGATCACCAGGCACCCGATGCCGCCCTGCATGAATGCGATGACCGGCTGGGGAAGCACCCAGGGAAGCTGAATCGTGGGATTGAACGCAGCCCCAAGACCGAGGGCGTAAAGCGCCTGGACCACGATGGCGCAGACCGGGATGTTCAGCACGAACGGGATGAAGTACGTGGGATTCAGCACGACCGGCAGACCGAACATGAGCGGCTCGGAGATATTGAAAAGCGACGGAACAAGCGCGATGCCGCGAATCGCCTTGAAGCGCTCGGACTTGGTGAAGAGCAGCGAGATGCTGATGCCCAGGGCGTTAGCCTGGCCACCGATGGCGGTGCCGAGCGCGACGACGGCCCAAGCGCCATAGGGCAGTGCCTCGCCCGCGATGATGGCCTCGGTGTTAGCAGCGCTGCAAGCCATGATTACCGGAGCGTAGAAGTTGAGCATCACGTTGGGGTGGACACCGAAGAACCAGAAGATCGACTGCAGCGAGCACACGATGATATAGGCCAAAGGAGAGGCACCGACCATCGTGACCGGCGTGCCGATCAAGGTGTTGATCATATCGAACAGGTTGCCCCACGGGGTGAAAGAAAGACCCCACTTGGCGAACCACACCGCAGTGAATAGCACGATGGCGGCAAACATCGGCGACAGCGAGTCTGCAACCATGGGCGGAACCATATCGGGGAGCTTGATTTCAAGCTTGCTCATCAAAATGGCTGTCACCTTCGGCACGATCAGGCCAAGCAGAATGGCGACGAAGATGCCGTTCGATCCCATGTACGACGTGTTGATGAAACTCGCCATGGGAATATCCTCGAACGATTGCTGCGGCATGAATGCCAAAAACACCGCGCCGCTCACGATGCCACCGGTATAACCGCTAAGGCCGCATACCTTACCCCACCTCAAACCGATGAAGAAGGAGATGTATATACCCATCATGTTCATGGTAACGGTGAGGATGGAGTTGCCGGTCGCCATGAGACCGCTCGAAACCACCCAATCGGAGAACCCCGGAATGGGGAAGTTGATGAGAATCGCGATAACCGAGACGCCAAGGGTCATGGGCAGCGTGCACATCATGCCGCCCATGAGGGCGTCGAGCATCTTGCTGTCAGCAACCTTGCTTGCCACAGGTGCGATTGTCTTATCCATTATGTTTTGGATCTTGTCGAATACCGCCATGTTTCAGCTCCAATCTTTGCAGTGAACTCTATCGATGCCCGTGTGCGGCATCTTCCCCTCTAGATAGTGCATCCACCTCTCTTCAAAATCACAACGACGTGCTTCAGGCAGTACGCCATTCAGCGTGAATTGGCGAGATTGCCCCAGCGGACGCTTACGTCAGGTCCGCGTACGTCACGAGCCCCACGTCCTGCTCTGCAAGCCATGCGGCGACATCAGGGTCGACAAGCATCGCGGCTTCCCGGATGCGGGCCTCGAGCATGGTCGAGTTATCTCGCAAGTACGCGTCGATATAACCTGGGTGAAACACCATGAGACGGCATATCCCTTCCGGTGTCGTTTCAAGCGCCTCTCGAAGCGCCGCAAAGGGATCCGCTTCATATGACGAGAAATCCTTGGGAACATAGGAAAGCACCGGCGTCGAGCGAAAGGTGACTGGCTCGCCCGGAACACCCATCGCGAAATAGGGCAGGCCGTGACGCTCGGCAACGATCTCAAGGCCGCGGAAGAACATGGGGCTTGCGACCGCATGTCCCTCGAAGTAATCGGGCTCACGCCCGACGAGCTCAAGGAATCGCCGATACTGCGCCTCGATTTCGATAATGACCTCGTCAAGCACCACGAAGTCCTCCCCAGCCCGCGCGGCGGCGCGATATGCTGAGCTCCGCTTGAAATTGCCATCATCGTCAACGATGCTCGAGATGAGCGAGGAATCGCTGAGGGGCCTACCCGTGCAGATATTGGTGTGCTGACCCAAGCAGAGATCCTTGATTTGCAGGCGCGCCAAACCGCTTTCTGCAAGCGGCATGTTGGTCATGACGCCCACCGAGCGAATGAGCCCCGCTTGGACCGCGGCCGCTATCCCGCAATTAACACCGTCGCTGTAACCTAAATCGTCGGCGCGCAGCAATAACCGCTTCATCCGATCCTCCTCAACCGATATCTCGTCGAGCGGCAAAGCAACGAAGCGATGCCCTGTGTAGAGCCGATGCCGTGTTCCGGCGGGGCGGCAAGCTTCGTCGTCTCTTCTTGCATTAAGTATGACGCCGGCTATATCCAAAATCGGTTACATGCTGTGCCACAAGGTTGCGAGATGGCTACGCGAGTTTCATAACGTGAAACTCCGCAGGAATACCGGCATGTTTGAGCTATAGTTTGGTCAAATGAGGCCCTCTTATTCGGGCCACTGAGCATAAAGGGGACAGCCATCATGGAAAAATCCATCTCGATGGGATCGGTTGCCGAACGGTTGCTTGACTACATCGACACCGCAATGCAGCACGACACCAACTACGAGATAGCGACCACGCTGGTGAAAAACTACAGCAAGCTGAGCGAGCTCTCGATTGGAGAAATCGCCGACATGTGCTTCGTCTCGAAGGCTTCAGTGTCGCGATTCTGCCGGTTTATGGGTTTCGCTGATTTCAAGGACCTGCGCAACCAGCTTGAACATGACATCCTCAAAACCGGGTTGTTTCCACATGCCTTTGTAGAACAGCTGTCAAACGACACGGAAGGCGCTCTGGCATCCTACCGGGAGGCGATCCTGCTCAATATCGAAACGACCATCTCGGCGGCAAACATCGCGAAACTGCCCGCCATTGTCGATGATTTGCACGACAGCGGGCATGTCGCGTTCTTCTCCCACCACTTCCTCTGGGACGTGGGCCGCTACTTCCAGAGCAGGCTCACCATCATGAACCGCCTCATCGAGCTTTACCTCGATTATTCATCGCAGCTCGCCTGCGCGCAATCGCTCACCAAATCCAGCCTCGCCATCATTTGCAGCATAGGGGGAACATACCCCATTCGTTATCCAGAAATCGTCAACGCACTCGCCGCCTCCGGCTGTCGTCTTCTCGCCATCACACAAAACACCTCAAGCGCCTACTGGAACCATGCCTCCTGCATACTGAGCTGCGGAGTGACCAACAACATCGACACGGGCAAGTTCGGTGCGCTTGCCGCCATCGACTTGATAGTCATGGAATACCTGAGGCGTTATGGAGCCGATTCCGGTACTGGCGAGTAATCTCGTCGGACCACCGACGCTCAGCAGGGCAAGCCGTTTTCTCTAATCACGTCCTGATACCAGAAGAAGCTGTCCTTCCTGAAACGAGCGCATTGCTTCGCATCGGTTTCCGTGCGATCGACATACAGAAGGCCGTAGCGCTTAGTGAACCCCTGATGACTTGAGCATAGATCCATGAGGCTCCAAACGCAGTAGCCGAAGACGGGATAGCCTTCGCGAATGAGCTCCTCGACCTCGCCCAAATGTCGTGAAAGGTATTCGATGCGCACGGCATCATGCACCCTGTTCTCCTCGTCAAGTGACTCGGAAAGAGCCATGCCGTTCTCCGTGACGATCATCGGAAGCTGGTAGCGATCGTAGAGCTTGCGCATGCCCACGCGAAGCCCAAGGGGGTCGATGCCGTTCGACATCCACTCGGTCGGCGCGATCGCAGGGTTATCGCAGAGTTCGAAATCCCCGCCCGACCACGGAGGGAACCGGTCGAAGCGGATGGGCTCCGTGCGCTCATGCGCACAATTGCTGAAATAGTAGTTCACCCCAAGAAAATCGGGCCTCGTCGCGACCAGGATGTCGTGGTCCCCGCACTCAACAACAGGGTAGAAACCTTCGCGCTCCAGGTAATAGCGCGCATAAGGCGAGATGTCGCCGCGCACACTCAGGTCGAGCAGGTAGTTCTGCATCATCTCCTCGGCGTTCATGGCCGCAAGCACATCCGCCGAAGCGCTCGTCCGCGGGTTGACCACCTGCATGGCGACAACGGGGCCGATCTGCGCATCGGGGTCGATCTGTCGCAGGCACGCGATGGCGCGATGCTCGGCAAGAGCGACATGATAGCTCATCTGGTAGGCGTTCTTCTGCTGTTGGCGCGGATCGGTTTCGGTGTCACCCGTGTTGCTGGGCGCGGAGGTCGCAATTAGCTGTTCATTCACGGTAACCCAGCGCTTGACGCGCCCCTTGAAGTGCGTGAAGCAGATTTCGGCATAGCGCACATAGAAGTCGATCATCTTACGGCTCTTCCAGCCGCCGAAGGCCTCGACCAACGCACTCGGACATTCGAAGTGATACAGGGTGACCAAGGGCTCGATCCCTCGCTCCAGCAGGTAGTCAATCAGCTGGTCATAAAACGCCAAGCCCTCAGGATTGGGATCCCCCGAGGCATCGGGCATGATGCGGCTCCAAGCGAAACCCATCCGGTAGACCTTGATGCCGAGCTCGGCCATGAGGTCGACATCCTCACGCCAGTGATGATAGTGGTCCGAGGCGATCTTGTTATCGGCGATGCCGGGACGCCCCGGGCCGCGATCGGTGGTTGCCGGACCTTTGCCTCCTTCATCATACCCACCCTCAACCTGAAAAGCGCTGGTGGAAGCACCCCAGAGGAAACCTTCGGGAAACCGGTGCTGAGTCATGAGTTCAACCTCTCGTCACGGATGTCACTTCTTGCAACTCCCGTTATAACGGATGTACGAACCAAAGCCTGTTACTCATTCCCGGGCAATGTTTCACGATTTGAAAACGGCCGTGCCATCATGCACCGCAAACTCTAAAGAACATGCCGTCGCGAAGGCCAAGCCTCATGCCCGCCACCGTCACGTGCCGGCGCCGCACACCGCCAAGCCGCTACTCCCCGTCGCGGAAGGTCAGGAGGTCGCGGTAGTCCGTGTCGCGCGTGCTGCCCGTCTTCGAGAACGGGTTCACCGAAGCAGGACACCTCATCCTCAAGATCTACCTCCTCGACGAAACCAAGGTCGATTTAGGAGACGCAACGTTACTACAGCGCAGGGAAAACGGCCCGCCGAATAAAATCGGATCGATCCCCCGTCTTTCGGTCGATTGCCACCATCATGGATGCCGGAAAGCGCACGGTAACTGCAACAAGCGGCTCATCAGCAACAACGCCAGGCCTGACATGGATGCGCTCAAGACGACCCGTCCAAGTCTCTTGCTCAAACTCTACGCTCTCGCGCTCGATATCTTCGTCTGTCAGGACCGATCCATCAGCTAGTTTGTACTCAGTCATTATCTAGAACCTCCCTCTCAGACAAACCATGCTTGAGAGCATTGCGGTGGACAATTGCCATGGAAGTATCCTCTCCTCCAGGCAGAGTTTGTCATACTCATTGCATGACAAACTCTGCCTTGATACGTTCCCCACCCCATGCTCATCGGCAAAGCTCAAGGCCATAAGCGAAATAAGCTTCTAACACCGAACAATTCCTACCGCTACCCATCAGACCTCTCCAGCAACATCCGTAAGTCATCGATGGGCGGCAGAGCATCGAGCAACTCTCGTGGCATATCCTTCGACGTCTTATAGGTGGCCACACCCATGGGTTTTGTGAAGTCTTGGATCACATAGTCAACAAATCCCTTGTCCATGTCTTTGCAAAGCACAAGGCCTATGGAGGGATTCTCGTGCTCGCGACGCTCAAAGTCGTCCAGGATGCGTAGATAGCCAGAGAGCTGGCCGAGATAGGCCGGCTTGAAGGGGCCGCTCTTGAGCTCGACTGCAACTAAACAGTTGAGGTCGCGGTTGAAGAACAGGAGGTCGATGTACTGATCGATGCCAAAGGCGTCGAGATGGTACTGGTTTCCCACAAACGCGAAGGCTCGACCGAACGTCATGATGAACTGCTTGATATTCTGCACGATGCCTTGCTCTAACACGCGCTCGTCGACATCCTCCGCATCGCGCACCCCGAGTTCCTCAACATTGATAAAGTCGAGCAGATACTCGTCCTTGAACGTGGCGATAGCGCGCAGCGCCTGCTGACCCTTTGGCAGCGTTGAGAGGAAGTTGTTGGAGACCTCTCCTTGATGATGAAAGTCATCCGCCTTCAGCGAGCGTTTGAGCGCCTCCACACTTAAGTGCTCAAATGCGCACTTGTGAATGTAGAAGAGCCGCTCGTCAAGGGTCTTAGCACCTGCAAGGATATACCGATGATGGGTAAACCCAATCGCTAAAAAATCATCGAGAGAACATGTGTTTGAATTCGGCACTTGCAAGTGACGAATTTGCAGAAGGCCACCGTCTGAAGATTCGTCACTCACGAGTGACGAATCGAGAAACGCCTGTTCATCGCCCGGAGCAGACCAAGCTTCAAAGAAGATTCGCATATATTTGAGACTTGTTGTGGAGAAGCCCCTGAGTCCTGGCAGCTCCTTCCGCAATTGTTCGCTGATGGTTTTGAGCGCGTTGGTTCCCCACGTGCCATTGCGCGTGTTGGCGGAGACGTAGCCTCCCACGGCGAAATAGAGCTGCAGCTGCTGAGCGTTGGCGCTCTTCGCCGCAGCATACTGCGCACGCAATATCGCCGTCTTGATGGTCTGAACTTCCTCACGATAGCCCGTAATCTCTGACATCATGGCATCCTCCTCTTCTTACGAACTTGTGTTCCATGACGCGTTCTATGCTATCAACGCGTGCGGACACAAAATTGCGCGTACCATAGAGGCGTTTTCTGCTTCGCCTCGTTTGGGAGATGTATGTCCAAACCCTCATCCGCACTCGACGCCAGCTCTTGCGATGTTTACGCCGACTCCGCGCGCCACCCTCTCACGCGCACATGGTGCGTAGCTGCGCTCGCCCTCATCTGCTGCGCGCTCTGGGGCAGTGCGATCCCCTGCATCAAGATCGGCTACGAGCTTCTCGGCATCCAAAACGGCGACGTACCATCGGAGTTTCTCTTCGCTGGCGTGCGCTTTATGCTTGCCGGCGCTATCGCACTTGCCGCTGCAGTCATAACAAGACGTCGCTTGCCTCGCGTCTCACGCACGGGATGGCCACTCGTTATCAGACTCTCGCTTGCCCAAACTATCGTGCAGTACGCCTTCTTTTATATCGGCGTTTCAAACGCTTCGGGTGTGCGCGGCTCAATCGTCAACGCTATGAACACGTTTCTCTGCGTGTTGATGGCAGCGCTCGTGTTCCGGCAAGAACGGCTCACTGCGCGCAAAGTCCTCGGCTGCGCTATAGGTTTTGCCGGAGTCGTTATCGTCAACCTCACCGGTGGCGATAGCGGCGGCGCCGTCACGCTCACAGGCGAGGGCTTCATCCTTATTGCCGCTGTCTCCTACGCTGTCTCGTCTGCCCTCATCCACGCCTACTCCCAGCGCGAGGACCCCGTGGCGCTCAGCGGCTACCAGTTTATCAGCCCTAGTCATCGCTCAAAGCCCCTTCGGCAGCACACGGTGCAGCCGAAGGGGCTTTGAGCGATGACTAGGGCTGAATAAAATTGAGTGTGGGCGCCGTCGTTCGTTTGAACGACGGCGCCCACGTTTTGGATTTATTGGGCTGTGGCGGTGAAGGTTGTTTTGTCGGCGGCGATGTGCACGTGCAGCTTTGCCTGACCGTCGCAGCTGATGAGCACGCCTACCTCGAACGGGGTTCCCGTCTTGTCGTAGGTCGAACGCACGATGCGCATCGCCGCCTTACCGGTGTTCTGTCCCAAAAGGCGCGCCTCATGCTTGTCGAGGTTGACCGTCTCGTAGACGGCATCGACGCTTGCGGGCAGGATGCCGGTCTTTTCCGCGATATAGGCGTAGAGCGAGCCATCCACGTCTTTGCGTGTGAGCTCGGGGCAAAGTGACACGGGGATATAGACGTAGTTGAGCTCCATGGGTTTGTCGTTGGCGAGACGCAGGCGGCGAATCTCCCAGACGGGTGTCCCCTCGGGCACTTTGAGCCCAGAGGCGATGCCGCGGACGGCCGGTATGCTTGAAAAGGCGAGAATCTGCGAGCTCGGAACCCGTCCCGCTTCGCGCATCCGCGCGCTGAAATTCAGGGCCAGGTCGATGCCGGGTGCTGAGGTTTGGGGTTTGATGAACGTGCCCTGCCCACGTTTGCGCACCACGCGCCCCTCGATGACGAGATCCTGAAAGCAACGGCGCACGGTCGCGCGCGATAACTCCAGCCGCTCACAGATTTCGAGCTCGCGTGGCAGCGGCGTCTTGGTGTCGAACGCCTGGCTGGCGATAAGCAGGGCGATTCGATGCTTAAGTTGGACATAGAGCGGCGTATCACCGCTGCGATCGAAGGGTTCGGAGGCGAGAAACGAGATCATGTCCATGGGGTACCTCCATGTCGTGAGCATACGTGACATGGTCTGACACTGCGGGACAAACCGGTGATGTCAGGCCCGATTCTTGCTGGTATGTATGGTACATAAGGAATATAAAACATTTACCAGGCAATCTACCTGCTATTTTAAAAAAAATTGGAAGAAAAAATAATTTAGGCACAAAAATAGTTACTACCGTTAACCGATGAATAGTTGCCGTTCGCAACTATTTTCTTGTACCGAACATGCCCCGGCGCAACAATAATCTCGGCAAAAAGCAAAGCCGTGCGACACACGGCAGGTCGAGAGGAGACCGCATGCGGTATCTGGTAATGGTCAGTCACGGAACGCTCGCTCCCGGACTGCACAGTGTCCTCAAGATGCTCGGCAATGACGCCCCGAACATCTTGTCGACGAGTCTCGTGGACGGCATGGGCGCTGACGAGTATGTCGAGAACGTCAAGGCGATGCTCGCTCCCGTTACCGCCGATGACGAGGTTGTCCTGCTCGGTGACATCCTGGGCGGATCGCCGCTCACCAATGCCATGAACACGCTGGCCGAGAAGGGCCTGCTCGCCCACACCATTGCCTTCGGCGGCATGAACCTGCCCATGGCTATGACCGCCATGATGGGGCTTGCCACCATGGACCTGGATTCCCTCAAGCAGATGATGCTGCAGGAGGGCAAGAACGGTATGTCCGAGCTTGTGGTCCCGACCGATGACGCCGACGACGAGGACGACGACATCTAGGCCGCACCAAGGTTTCATCTAGCTGCAAACGTTAGGAAGAAGAGGCCGCGACCGCGGGCCTCATGAAGGAAAGGGGAGAACGTATGATTTCGTTCATCCGCATTGACGACCGCATGATCCATGGACAGACCGTTACCCGTTGGGCCCTCGAGTATCCCTGCGACGGTCTTATCGCCGTCAACGACGCCGCGGCGTCCAACCCCGTGCTCAAGGAGGCCTACAAGAGTGCCTCGGGCAAGAAGACGTTCGTGTGGACCAAGGAGCACTTCAAGGAGGTCTCCGAGAAGGTTCTCAAGTCCGACACCAAGTACTTCCTGATCACCAAGAACCCGCTCGACATGAAGGAACTTCTCGTCGATTTTGGCTTTAAGCCCGGCATGGACCGCATCATCGTCGGTCCCTGCAACGATCGTCCCGGCACCACCAAGCTCGGCAACAACCAGTCGATCACGCAGGAAGAGGCCCAGGCGCTCGAGGATCTCACCAACGCCGGCTACACGGTCGAGTTCGCCCTTATCAAGGAGAAGTCCATCGGTGAGTGGCCCAAGTTCCGCGGTCAGTTTGGCTTCTAGTTAGGCGCCAGCCGCATTTTGGTATCTACAGCCCTTGGTGAAAGGGGCTGAGGAATAAAGAAAGGGGAAAGCATGGCAATCAATGCATTCCAAGCCGCGCTGTTCGGCCTGTTCGCCTGCCTGGCATCACTGCCTGGCATGGGCGGCACGACGATCGGCAACTACACTCTGGGTCGTCCTCTGGTCGCCGGCCTCATCGTCGGCATCATCATGGGCGATATGCAGACGGGCATCCTCGTCGGCGCTGCCATCCAGGTTGTCTACATCGCTCTCGTGACCCCCGGCGGAACCGTCTCCGCCGACGTCCGCGCCGTGTCCTATATCGGTATCCCGCTGGCGATCCTCGCCATCAAGAACTCGGGCATCGATCCCGCCTCCGCTGAGGCTGCCGGCATGGCCGCATCCCTCGGTGCCGCCGTCGGCACGCTCGGCACTGTGCTCTTCTATGGCACCGCCACCATCAACCTGGTGTGGCAGGGCATGGGGTGGAAGTGGCTCGAGAAGGGCGATCTCCACAAGCTCTACCTGGTCAACAACGTTCTGCCTTGGATTGGTCACATCGTCTGCTCGTTCCTCCCGACGTTCATCATCACCATGGGCGGCACCGCCATGGTCGACCTCATGAAGACCTACATGCCCATGGACGGCATCGCGATGAAGACGCTGTTCACCGTCGGCTCGCTGCTGCCTACCGTCGGTATCGCCATCCTGCTCAAGCAGGTCATCTCTAAGCCCACGGACTTCCTCACGTTCTTCTTCGGCTTCACCCTGTCCGCTGTCATGGGGTGCAACCTGATTGCCGCTGCCGGCATCGGCTGCTTCTTCGCCCTGATCAACTATGAGATCGCTTCGCTCAAGATCGACCTCGCAAACGCTCCCAAGGCAGCTATCGCCTCGGGCTCCGATGATGAGGAAGAGGAGGACATCTAATGGCAGAGAAGAAGAAACTCTCTAAGAAAACGCTTGCCAAGTCGTTCCGCAACTGGTCCTATGGCAACCTGACTTGCTTCTCGCAGGAGCACATGCAGACCTTCGGTTACCTGTGCGCCATGCTTCCGATCGTCGAGGAGCTCTACGACACGCCCGAGGAGCAGAAGCAGGCCCTCCAGACCTACTCCGCGTTCTTCAACACCGAGCCGCAGATCGGCACCATGATCGTCGGCGTCACCGCCGGCCTCGAGGAGGCTCGCGCAAACGGCGAGGCCATCGATGACGACGCTATCAACGGCATCCGCGCCGGCCTCATGGGCCCGCTCGCCGGCCTTGGCGACTCGCTGATCGTCGGTACCCTGATCCCAATCCTGCTCGGTATCGCCCTCGGTCTCTCGACCGGCGGCTCCCCGCTCGGCGCTATCTTCTATATCGTCGTGTGGAACCTGCTCATGTTCCTCGGCATGCGCTTTGCCTACAACCAGGGCTATGAGCTCGGCGGCAAGGCAGTCGAGGCACTGGTCGGCCCCAAGGCCAAGGCTCTGCGTGATTCCATCGTGATGGTCGGTACCATGGTCATCGGTGCAGTCGGTGCTACCTGGGTCTCCATCACCTGCAGCCCCAACCTGGTGCTGCCCGGTGGCGGCAAGTTCCAGGACACGCTCGACGGAATCTATCCGCACCTGCTGCCCATGATCTTCATCATCTTCTGCTGGTACATGATGACCAAGAAGAAGGTCAACCCCATCGTCATGATGCTGATCCTCGTTGTGATCGCATTTGTGGGCGTTCTCATTGGCTTCTTCGATCCGGCGCTGAGCTACTAGTCATCATCCTTTGACCCCCTGCAAGGCCGTGCGGCCTCAACCGCACGGCCTTCTGATTTTACGCCGCCCTTCAAGGGCAATATGGCCAGCGACCTCCATCGCCTACACGACACCCGCTATATTGCTCTTGAAAGATGACGTATTCGATAAACGATGGACTTGCGCATGATGCACACTTTGCACGAGGAGGACCATATGCACGAGAAACACGGACACGACCTTTCGCGCGACGACTTGATCCGCGAGGCAAAGATGCAGACCGATGCTATTCAGCGGCTCAACGTTTGGCTGCGCCTGGGCTATTCGCTCGTGGCGATTGGCTTTTTGATGGGGATGTGGGGTATGCAGGGAGGCCCCGGCTGGGGTGTCCCCGTGGGCATCGTGTGCCTGGTGGTGGGCACTCCGCTTTCGATCGTGCTTAAGGTTGGCACGACCAACGCCAAAAAGAATGTCGAGCGCATGCTCGAGGCCGCGGGTATCGACGTTGAGGAGCTTATGCGACGCAAGAAGGACGAGCAATAGACTTCCGCGTTGGGGTATCATAAATAATTGTTGCGAATGTTAACTAATGTACGGCAAATGACGGTTTTATGGCCCTTCTAGAGTTGCAAAGGACAATATCCCCAGTGGATTACGATGACGTCGCTCGAAAACTGATTGTGTACTCACGTTCCCTTGCCAAGGGATCCTTGAGTGCTGCCGGCGGCGCCAGTGTGGGCGAGGCACCGGTTTTACAGTATCTATCGGGTATTGACGGTGATGTCATTCCCTCCGAGATTGCCAAGAAGCTGAAATTCTCCCGTGCGCGCATGTCGCATATCTTGGATTCACTCGAGAGCAAGGGTTACGTTCAGCGCAGGACCGATCCAAACGATCGTCGGCGTGTGCTGGTGAGCATTACCGAGGAAGGCCGTGATTTCGCGGCGAAAAAAAATGCCGAGAGTGTGGCATCGCTCTCGAAACAACTCTCAGCGCTCGGCGAGCACGATGCCCAGGAGCTCGTGCGCATCCTGAATAAAGCCTACAGCCTTACCTATGATGCCGACGACTACCTGGACAATCTATAAGGATAAAGACAGACATTTAGGTGCATCTTGAAATGCATCCGGGCCAATTGTGCCCATCAGCCACCGTCAACATCTCATTCCAAACCAAATCAGCCAACGTACGTCATGGCAATCCCCGGTAGGTCGCAGGGCGCTTCGCGGGCGGGCCAGGCTTTATCTTCACTCCGGTTGCTTCGCAAAGTCGTTCAGATAAAGCCTGGCCCGCCCGCGAAGCGCCACAAAGACCGCAGGGACGGGAGCAGCTATACTACTCTCAGTAGTTAAGGGTCGCGGATTCGCTGCGTCACCGCTCTCAACAGGAGGTCTTTGTTTATGGCAGATCAAAAGCCGGTTGTCGGGATCATCATGGGCTCCAAGTCCGATCTGGGTGTTATGGAAGGTTGCACCGCCGAGCTCGAGGCGCTGGGCGTGCCCTATGAGCTTGTCATTGCGAGCGCACACCGCACACCGGCGAAGGTCCACGAGTGGGCTTCGACTGCCGCCGATCGCGGTATCAAAGTGATTATCGCCGCCGCCGGCAAGGCTGCTCACCTGGGTGGTGTCGTGGCTGCCTTTACGCCGCTGCCGGTTATCGGCGTGCCTATGAAGACGAGTGACCTGGGCGGCATGGATTCGCTGCTATCGATGGTGCAGATGCCTTCGGGCGTGCCCGTGGCCTGCGTTGCCATCAACGGCGCCAAGAACGCCGCCATCTATGCCACGCAGATTCTGGGTGCTTGCGACCCCGAGTACCGCAAGGTTATCGAGAAGATGAAGCAGGAGATGGCTGACGCCTAAGCGTTCCGCCGTTTCACCGCAGTATAAGGAGAGCCATGTCCGATTATCAGGGAAAACGATTCAAGGCTTCTCAGATTCCCGATCCGTCGAAGCCAGGTGCTGCCCGTGCGGCACAGCAGGGTCGGACATC
Organism: Collinsella sp. AM38-1BH; assembly: GCF_003467545.1. Classification (NCBI taxonomy): domain Bacteria; kingdom Bacillati; phylum Actinomycetota; class Coriobacteriia; order Coriobacteriales; family Coriobacteriaceae; genus Collinsella; species Collinsella sp. AM38-1BH. The sequence goes on from NZ_QSHC01000012.1 coordinate 16,988, forward strand.
CTCTCCTCAGCAGCCGCGCGCGCCGCGCCCCGTGACACCGGCGACGCATCGTCGACAGGACGCGCCGGCCGCATATCGTCCTTCGTCTTATAGCTCCGCTAAGAAGCCGCCCCGGTCCTCATCGCATGCCGCGCCGTCGGATTGCACCGAGCCGCCGCGCAAAAAGCGCCGCTCCATTATTCCCATTCTGCTCATCATCATCGGTATCGGCCTGATTGTCGCCGCCGCCGCTATCTTTATTAATGCCCAGATTGGCTATAAGCAGGCGAGCGATTCGTATCAGAAAATCGAGAAGCAATATGTAAGCGATAAGGATGCCAGCGGCGTGCCGATTATCGACTTTGATGCGCTTGCTCAGACGAACCCCGAGATTGTGGGTTGGATTTACGTGCCGGGAACCAACATCAACTATCCCGTGGTGCAGACCAACAACAACTCCAAATACCTCAACACGCTGTTCGACGGAACGGCTAACGCGTCCGGTGCCATTTTCCTGGATAGCGATGACACCGCGCCGGGAATGGTCGACCAGCAGACCACGATCTACGGCCACCATATGAACGACGGATCGATGTTCAACGTGATTTCGGACACCACTGATCAGGCGACGTTCGATAGCATCGAGTTTGTGTACTACATCACGCGCGATGCGACGTATAAGCTGCGTCCGCTGGCGACCAAGGTGGTCGAGGACACGTATGCCAAGGCGCGCACGACCAATTTTGAGGGCGACGACGGACTCAAGAACTACCTGTCCGAGATGCTCGACGGCGCTTCTGCCGTGGCGAGTGATGCCACCGATCGTGCCGCTTCGGCAACTAAGGTTGTAACGCTTGTGACCTGTCGTTCGCTGTCGCTGAGCAACACACGCGCCGTCATGGTGCTCACGCCGGTCGAGGAATAAGTTGTTCGAGAGTAGCTAAAAAGGCCCCGTCCCAAATTAGCTACTCGACGACGGTAAGGGAGAAATGATGCTCGAGAATGGCAAAACGATGCCTTCGATTGATGCTTGGCTGCGCGAGGCCAAGGCCGATTCGTCGGCACCTGCGTGCGGTATGTATCTGACACATAACGGTGTGGTGCGCGCGACGCCCAAGGCCGAGGCGCGCGGTGTCGAGACCGATGGCGTGGCGCCGGGCCACAAGGTGGGCAGCATGGTGTTCGGCTACGACGCCAGCAAGGTACAGGCCGCCATCGAGGCGACGCGCGCGATGCCGGGTATCGGCTATGTGCGCGTGTGGCTGGCAAGCGGCGAGCTTGCCGTAGGTGACGACATCATGCTCGTGCTCATCGGCGGGGACATTCGCCCGCACGTGGTCGATGCGCTGCAGGCGCTCGTTGGCACCATCAAGAATGAATGCGTGAGTGAGGTCGAGCGCGAGGCGTAGAGGCTTGCGTCGATAGAAGGCTCGTTTATAAAAATGCCCGCCGGTACGTGTGATACCGGCGGGCATTTTGCGTTTTGGGCGCGGTGGGCGCTACACGCGCGTCGCATCCTTGGGGCTCATGGTCATGCTCTGGAAGCGGTTTTCCATAAAGTCATTATCGAAGTACTTGCCGTAGAACTGCGCAACGGGAATATCCGGTTCCGTGCCGTTGACGCGCTGATACCAATAATCGAGCGACTGCAGCGTCATAACGCCATCGACCAGCATAATGATGGTGAAGATGACGGTAGCCGAGTAGCGGCTCTTCCACGGAATCATGTTGATGAGCTTGAGCAGCCTCGGCAGCAGCAGCTTGATCCAGATGAGGCCACCCAGGCCCCACAGACAGGCGAAGCCCGTGCAGGTGCGTCCGCCCGTGAGGACCACGAGCGGGTCGGGCATACCGAACAGCGTTATGTGCGAGTAGCTCCACGAGACCACGCCAAACGCGGTCTGCATAAACCAGCCCACGAACACCTCAAAGCTGGCGCCGAGCAGGGCGCTCACCAGGAAAATGATGATGGGGTTCTTTTTATAGAAGCGGTTGAGCACCATGGTCATGAGCACGGCACCAAAGCCGTAGATGGGGCTGAAGGGGCCAAACAGCATACCGGCGCGGTCCTGGTAGACACCCGGATCGTTGACGGTCATATGCCAGATATCCTCCAGGACCAGGCCGAGCACGCAGCAGACAAAGAATACCCAGAACAGGTTGAAGTAGTTGAGCTTGATGTAGCCCTCGCCGGTTTCATCGCGCCCGAGCATGCCCTCGGCGGCGGCGTCGCGGTCGAGCATCTCCTGCAGGCGGCGCTGCAGCTCGCGCTCCTGGCGCAGCGTGGGGTCGACGGTGGCCGAAAGTGCGACGAGGATGCCGAGCTGGATGGCAGGGCGCAGCAAGAAGGGCCCGATGCCCTGGAGCATCACGTCAACCAAAAGCTCGACGACGGTAAACGCGATAAGGATATAGGACAGACGGGCGGCATTGCGGCGCTGGTTCTTGATGAGGTCAAGGCCAAAGATGATCAAGATGACGGCACTGGCAGCCGAGAGCATGATGCCGGCGACAATCAGTCCGACCGCGACGAGCGTGTTATCGCCGAGCTTGGCGGCGGCGTTGCCGTTGATGAGCGCGGTGATGACCTGCCACATAAAGGCGCCGACCGACGGGAGCGTGCCCACGCCGGACAGGATGCACAGGACGGCGTATACCTTAATGATGAGGGGGATCTTCTTGACCTCCGTGGCGCTGGGGACGCTGGGGTCGAGTTCGTTTCGATCCATACATAACCTTTCTCGTTTTGCTGTAGGTACAAGGATACGCCGCCGACCTGCCAAAAGACAGGACGAACGTCCCAATTGCAACAATGCAAGCCCCAACGGCGGGCAAGACGCGTCGCAACGGAAGTATGCGGGATCGTCGGCCCCGAGGCGCCTGCCCAATAAAATGTTTGGCTGCAAAACGGATTATAAGCTCGGTGGGCTTTTAAAAAGCGCTGTTCATGCGCGGGAGTGCTTGTCTTGCCGTGCGTATAATAGGGCAGGTAACGCCAAATAACGAGGCTCTGAGGGGATGCCATGTCTCAAGAAACCATCCGCGCGGCCGAGCGTGCCGCGGGACAGGTGAAGACCATGTCGACGTATGATCCGGACTCCGACCAGCTGCATGAGGAATGCGGCATTTTTGGTGTGTGGGCACCCGATCGCGATGTGGCTCGACTGACGTACTTTGGTCTGCGCGCGCTGCAGCATCGCGGCCAGGAATCGGCGGGAATCGCCGTGGGTGATGGCGGCACGGTTATGGTTCGCAAAGACCTGGGACTGCTCGATCGCGTGTTCTCCAACGCCGACCTGTCGACGCTCTCCGGCCAGCTGGCCGTGGGCCACGTGCGCTATGGCACTGCCGGTGCCAAGAGCTGGGAAGCCTCGCAGCCGCATCTTTCTACCATCAACAGCGTCATTATCGCGCTTGCTCACAACGGCACTCTGGTTAACACCGACGAGCTGCGCCGCCAGCTGATCGAGCTGGGCGTGCCGTTCCTCTCCAATTCGGATTCCGAGGTCGCGACTAAGCTTATCGGCTACTTTACTCAGCGTACAGGCCATCTGCGCGAGGGCATTCGCAAGACCATGGAGCTCGTGCGCGGCGGCTACGCCATGACGCTCATCAACGAGCAGGCACTCTACGCATTCCGAGATCCGCACGGCATTCGCCCGCTCGTGCTGGGCAAGCTGGTGGACGAGGGCCTGGACCAGGCCGATGCCGCATCCGTTTCGCAGCTGCCGTCGCAGGACGGCGCCGCGACGGTCGACTCCGCCGTCCGTGTCACGCGCGCCGGCGGCTGGGTCGTTGCTTCCGAGACCTGCGCACTCGACATCGTGGGTGCCGAGTACGTCCGTGACGTCCGTCCCGGCGAGATCTTGCGCATCAGCGCCGAGGGTCTGGTATCCGAGCAGGGCGTGCCTGCAGCCGAAGAGCCCGCAAACTGCATCTTTGAGCAGGTCTACTTTGCCCGCCCCGACTCCATCATGAACGGCAAGAGCGTCTATGCCTGCCGTTACGACATGGGTCGCCAGCTGGCACACGAGGAGCCCGTCGAGGCCGATCTGGTCATCGGCGTGCCCGACTCCGGCCTGCCGCCCGCGGAGGGGTATTCGCACGAGAGCGGTATTCCCTTTGGCGAGGGTCTTATCAAGAACCGCTACGTGGGCCGTACGTTTATCGAGCCCACGCAGGAGCTGCGCGCCATGGGCGTGCGTATGAAACTCAACCCGCTGCGCGACAACATCGAGGGCAAGCGCCTGGTCGTCATCGACGACTCCATCGTGCGCGGCACCACCATGGTGCAGCTCGTCAAGATGCTGCGCAACGCTGGCGCCAAGGAGATTCATATCCGCATCAACTCGCCCGAGGTCATCTGGCCGTGCTTCTACGGCATCGATACCGACGTGCAGTCGCAGCTTATCAGCGCCAACAAGACGGTCGACGAGATTTGCGAGTATATCGGCGCCGATTCGCTGGCCTTCCTTTCGGTCGAGGGCCTGCTTAAGGTCATGCCCAAGGGCGGTTACTGCGATGCGTGCTTTACCGGCCGCTACCCCGTGGCGATTCCCGAGAGCTTTGGCCGCGACAAGTTCATGGAGGGCTTTAAGCCCCGCAACCTGGACAAGCCGCTGCACGTTGATGACGACGCCGTGGTCGAGAAATACGACGATCGCAGCTGGGAAGAGGAACACGGCGAGGCCTAAAACCTGCCATGTAGGGACAGGTTTATTTTGGTAGGTTTTACCTGCTGTTTTGTTGATATGACGGCGCGCGTTGTTATGGCGCGCGCCGAAATGAACGCAACTATGAGCACCGTTTGGCGCCCGCGCGGCGCCACGGTAGTGGGAGAGGAAGGCTCAGATGAGCGACAGCAAGCATGTGACGTATGAGGATGCCGGCGTCGATACCGCCGAGGGCGGCCGCGCCGTTGACGCTATTAAGCAGATGGTTAAGGACACCAACCGTCCCGAGGTCATCGGCGGTATCGGTGGCTTTGGTGGCTTATTCTCGGCCGCCGCGCTTAAGGATATGGAAGACCCGATTCTGATTAGCGGTACCGACGGCGTGGGCACCAAGCTCGTGCTTGCCCAGATCATGGACCGTCACGAGACGGTGGGCCAGGACCTGGTCGCTATGTGCGTCAACGACATTTTGGCTTCGGGCGCCGAGCCGCTGTTCTTCCTGGACTATGTTGCCATCGGTCACATCGAGGCCGGGCACATGGCAAAGATCATCAAGGGCGTGGCCGATGGCTGTAAGCTCGCGGGCTGCGCGCTCGTGGGCGGTGAGATGGCCGAGCACCCCGGCGTCATGGCTCCGGCCGACTACGACCTTGCCGGCTTTACCGTGGGCGTCGTCGACCGTCCCAAGATGCTCGACCCCGCAAACGTCCGCCCGGGCGATGTGATCCTGGGCCTGCCTTCCACCGGCGTGCACTCCAACGGCTACTCGCTCGTGCGCAAGGTCATCGGCGTCGACGGCATTAAGCCGGGCACGCCCGAGGCCGCCGCTAAGGCGGAGGAGCTGAGCCGTCCGCTCGAGGAGCTCGGCGGTGCTTCGCTGGCAGACGCCCTGTTGGCCCCCACGCGCATCTATGTCAAGCCGATTCTGGAGCTGCTGCGCGGTGGCGCTCCGGTGCACGCCATCGCCCACATCACCGGCGGCGGCATCACCGAGAACCTCAACCGCGCGCTTGCCGACGACGTTGACGCCGTGGTCACCCGTAACGGCGCCGAGATGGGTTGGGACGTTCCGCCCGTCATCACCTACGTCTCGCGCCAGGCCGAGCTCGCGCCCAATGAGGCATGCAAGACCTTCAACATGGGCGTTGGCCTGTGCCTGATCGTCGCCCCCGAGGACGAGGCCGCGGTGACCGAGGCTCTGGTCGCGCTGGGCGAGAAGCCGTTCCGCGTGGGCGAGTGCGTCGAGGGTTCCGGTAAGGTCGTGTACTCCGATGAGCGCTAACGAGCAGATGACTGCTGCCGCGAGCCTGGGCTTTGTGCCCTACACCCGTCCGACCGGCACCGATACGGCCGAGCCGCTCAAGATCGGTGTGCTCATCAGCGGTTCGGGTACCAACCTGCAGGCGCTGATCGACCTGATCGCCGCCGGCAAGCTCAACGCTTCGATTGAGCTTGTGGTGTCGAGCCGTCCTTCGGCTAAGGGTTTGCAGCGCGCTGAGCGCGCGGGCATCCAGACGCTCACGCTGTCCAAGGATGTCTATGCCGACCCCATCGCCGCCGACGAGATCATTGCGCACGAGCTGCTCGAGCGCGGTTGCGAGTATGTGGTCATGGCCGGCTACATGCGCATGGTGCACACGCCGCTGCTGGCGGCATTCCCCAATCGCGTGGTCAATCTGCATCCCGCGCTGCTGCCGAGCTTTACCGGCGCGCATGCGATCGACGATGCCTTTGCGCGCGGCGTCAAGGTAACTGGCGTGACCGTGCATTTTGCCAACGAGATCTACGACAACGGCCCCATCATCGCCCAGCGCGCGCTGGCTGTTGAGGAGGGCTGGGACGTCGATACGCTCGAGGAGCACATCCACGCGATTGAGCACGTGCTGTATCCCGAGGTCGTGCAGATGCTCGCCGACGGTCGCGTCCACGTGCTGGAGAGCGGCAAGGTCGCAATTGACGCGCCTCGCGGCTAGCGGCGCACAGTACAATTTAGCCGAGTAGTCAGGGTGGTCATTGGCGCCAAGGCGCGCGTGGCCACCTTTTGTTTTGGGTAGTCATCGGGAACGGTCTTTAACGACTGGTCATTCAAGAACGTCGCAGGTGACTAGATGAGAGAGGTGAGCGCATGGCGGATAACGAAGCACTGTTTACGCCTGAGCTGGTGTTTTTTGATTGGGAGTGTGCGACGCCGGATGAGGTGTTCGCGCGGCTTGAGGGCGAGCTTGCACCACGTGGCTACATTGCATCCGGTTGGCTCGACGCCGTTCGCACGCGCGAGGATGCCTATCCCACGGGTCTTGCCATGCCGGCGGCAAACATTGCCATTCCGCATACCGATCCGGGGTTTGTGGCCAAGCCCTATATCGCGGTGGTGAAGCCCGCCGCGCCCGTGACATTCAACGCTATGGCTGGCATGGGCGCTCCGGTGCCGGCGCAGATCGTCATCAATCTGGGCATCGCCGAGCCGGGCGGCCAGGTCGAGGCCCTGCAGGCGCTCATGAACATCTTTATGGACGCCGATGCCGCAGCCGACGTGCTCGGCCAGACCACGTCCCAGGGTATGGTCGACGCCATCCGCCGTCACTTCTAAGGTGGGGCTGAGTCGGCACTTGGGGACGTTCCTTTTCTGCCGGCAGTAAGGGACGGTCCCCAAGTGCCGGCATATAAAGAACGTCCCCAAGTGCCACATCTGTCCCCTTTGCACCAAAATGGTGCAGATTAACCTGCCCCCAATGCACCAAGCGTGCCGCGGGGGCCGCGTTGTGACACAATGGCGTTTGTTCGATTCGTTATGCGAAAGGCCAACTATGGCAAATAAGAAAAAGAACCCTGCGCCCGAGCCGACGCCCGAGCAGCAGGCTCGCGCTGCCTCCAGCTCTCGCAAGAAGCAGCGCAAGACGTACGTGTCTAAGACCGTCAAGATCGTCCTGGTGGTCATCGGCGTGCTGGCGATGCTGCTTTCCGTCTCGGCGATGGCGTGCTCCGGCCTTATGTCGCAGGCCGAGGACGCCTCGGGCTACAAGCTGACCGGCGGTGTTGCTGCAACTATCAACGGCACCAACCTCACCGAGGACACCGTGACCAAGCAGATCATGAGCATGCGCACGTCCTACGGCTACACCAAGGATAAGGATTGGGCGCAGTATCTGGTTGACAACGACCTCACGCCCAAGAAGTACCGCAAGCAACTCATCGACTCCTACACGCAGCAGATTCTGCTTCAACAGGCACAGAAGGAGAACGGCGTGACGGTGTCTGACGAGGAGGTCGAGAAGGCTTGGAAGGACGCGTGCAAGAGCGCGGGCGGCGCCAAGGCCTTTAAGAAGACCCTCAAGACCTACGGCTATACCGAGGACACCTACAAGGACTCACTCAAGGAGAGTCTGGCGCAGCAGAAACTCAAGGATGCCGTCGCGCCCACGAGCAAGCCCAAGGACAGCGAGATTGTCGATTACATCAACGAAAACCTGTCCAGCTACAACGACGCCCGCCGCTCGTCGAACATCCTGATCAAGGTTGATTCTGACGCTTCCGACGAGGACAAGGCTGCCGCCAAGGCCAAGGCGCAGGAGTGCCTGGACAAGATCAACTCCGGTGAGCTGAGCTTTGAGGACGCCGTTGAGCAGTACTCCGAGGACACCGGTTCCAAGGAGAAGAAGGGCGATGTGGGCTGGGATAAGCTCACCACTTTCGTCGACAGCTACCAGACGGCGCTCGAGGGACTCAACAAGGGCGACGTGAGCGAAGTCGTCGAGTCGACCTATGGCTACCACATCATCAAGTGCACCGACTACTTCCATGTCGATAATCAGGTTGATGACATCAACCAGGTGCCCAAGGACATCAAAAAGTACGTCTCCAACGTGGTGAAGACGCAAGCGGCCAGCACCGCGTACAGCGAGTGGCTGGAGCAGTACAAGAAGGATGCCGACATCACCGTCAACCCCATGCCCAAGGACGTACCCTATAACGTGAGTCTGAAGGGTGTCACCAAGAGTTCGACCGACGATTCGTCGAAGACTGAGTAACCATGGGGCGGTGCTCGCGTGAGTGCCGCCCACGCTATTAGAGAGGATTTGCAGATGACCAACGAAGAGCTGCAGAAAGAAATGATCGCGGCCATGAAGGCCAAGGACAAGGTTCGCCTGTCCATCATTCGCCAGGTCAAGGCCGAGGTGAAGAATATCGAGGTTAACGAGCGCCGCGATGTGACCGAGGAAGACGTCAACAGCATGATCAAGCGTCTGATCAAGCAGACGAGCGAGACGCTGGAGATGTCCATCAAGGCCGGCACCGACCAGGAGCGTACCGACAACCTGACCGAGCAGGTCAAGATTCTGGAGAGCCTGCTGCCCGCGCAGGTTTCGGGCGAGGAGCTCGAGGCCCTGATCGAGCAGGTCATCGCCGAGCTGGGCGCTACTTCCAAGAAGCAGATGGGCCAGGTCATGGGAGCACTCGGCAAGGCCACCGGCGGCAACTTCGATAAGCCTGCCGCGGCAAAGATCGTCGGAGCAAAGCTGGCTTAAGGGCCGAGCGGTACATAGTTGATGTTAAGGGGACGTGACCATTGCGGTCGCGCCCCTTTTTGCTGGGCTGGGCAATCATTGGGGACGGGCTTAAATGAGTGCCCAATGAGCGGGTACTCATTTAAGCCCGTCCCCAATGAGTGGGTTAAAGGTTGCGGGTTCTTTACGGGAATGTAGTGTGGGCTGCGGAAACGCGGTTCTTTCCGTACAATAGTTCAACTCGTGTAAACGCAGGGAAGGGACATTCATGGCAGACATGATCGAGATCAAGCATCTCAACAAGTACTTTGGCGACCTGCATGTGCTCAAAGATATCAATCTCACCGTCAAGCGCGGCGAGAAGCTCGTAATGATCGGGCCTTCCGGTTCGGGTAAGTCGACGCTCATCCGTTGCGTCGATTATCTGGAGGAGCCCACGTCGGGCGAGGTCGTCATCGACGGTACGCCGCTCACCAAAAAGAATCACCTGGAGATGGCTCGCAAGTATAGCTCTATGGTGTTTCAGCAGTTCAACCTGTATCCCAACATGACGGTGCTGGGCAACCTGACGCTCGCGCCCATCAAACTGCAAAAGAAGAGCAAGGAGGAGGCGACCGAGATCGCCATCGCTGCGCTCAAGCGCGTCGGCATGGCGCATAAGGCCGGCGAGTATCCGCAGAATCTCTCGGGTGGTCAGCAGCAGCGCATCGCCATCGCCCGTGCCCTGTGCACCAAGCAGCCCATCATCCTGTTTGACGAACCGACCTCGGCACTCGACCCCGAGATGGTCCAGGAGGTTCTGGACGTTATGATCGAGCTTGCGCAGGAAGATATCACCATGATCTGCGTGACGCACGAGATGGGCTTTGCACGCCAGGTGGCCGACCGCGTCATCTTTATGGAGGACGGCCGCATTTTGGAGGAGGGCACGCCCGAGCACTTCTTCGATAACCCCGAGAACCCGCGCTGCCGCGAGTTCCTGTCCAAGATTCTGCACTAGGCGCGGTGATGGACATGACGGATATGACGAGGGCGGCCGTGTCGCGCCGTCACTTTTTGCAGCTGGCGGGCGCCGGCATGCTCGCGTTGACGGGGACCGCGCTTACCGGTTGTGGCAACTCCACCAGTGGCGAGGGCTCCGACAAGGGGTCCAAGCTTGCGGCCATTAAGTCGCGTGGCCATCTGAATGCCGGCGTTAAGAAGGATGTTCCCGGCTACGGCTATTACGACACCGCCAAGGGCCGCTTTGAGGGCATGGAAGTCGATTTGTGCTACCAGATCGCCGCTGCCGTCTTCGGCGTGAGCTACAAGGAGGCCCGCGCCCAGGAGCTTGTCGAGTTTACCGACGTAACGCCCAAGACGCGCGGCCCACTGATCGATAACGGCCAGCTCGACGTGGTCGCGGCGACCTACACCATCACCGACGAGCGCAAGAAGAGCTGGGATTTTTCGACGCCGTACCGCACCGACTACGTGGGACTCATGGTCAAGAAACGTTCGGGCTTTACCTCGATTGAGGACCTGGACGGCAAGGTTATTGGCGTGAGCCAGGGTGCCACCACGCAGGGCCTGATCGAGCAGATGATCAAGGACAACGGCTTTAGCTGCAAGCCCGAGTTTAGGGCCTTTAGCGGCTATCCCATCATCAAGAGTTCGCTCGACGCCGGCAATATCGACGTCTTTGCCATGGACCGCTCCACGCTGGCCGGTTACATGAACGAGACCGTTGAGCTGCTGCAGCCCGAGGTCAAGTTTGGCGAGCAGGGCTACGGCGTGGCGACCAAGAAGGGCTGCGACCTTTCGGCTGTGGTCGATCAGGTAGTTTGCGATCGCCTGGCCGATGGCTGGCTCGACCAAGAGGTCAAGACCTGGGGTCTTGTATAGGCGCATCGTCCAAGGAAGGAATCAAATGCTCGAAGGATTGTTTGACGCCGACCGCTGGTCGACGACATTTCAAAACATGGGGCCCTTCTGGGAGGGCTTTGGCGTGACGCTGCAGGTGGTCGTTGCCGGCCTGCTGCTATCGCTGGTGCTGGGCACGCTGCTGGGCGTGTTCTCTACCACTCGCTCGCGCGTGCTGCGCGCCATAAGCCGTGTGTATGTGGAGTTTTACCAGAACACCCCGTTGCCCGTGCAGGTGCTCTTTATGTACATGGCTGGTCCGCAGTTTTTGCAGGCCATAACCGGTGCCGACCAGCCGGTGCGCATCGCGCCGTTCGTGCTGGGCTTCTTGGGTGTGGGCCTGTATCACGCGGCCTACATTTCGGAGGTCATCCGCACTGGTATCGAGGCGGTTCCGCGCGGTCAGATGGAGGCGGCCCAGAGCCAGGGCTTCACCCGTGCGCAGGCGTACTGGTACATCGTGCTGCCCCAGACATTCAAGATTATTCTGCCGCCGCTGTGTAACCAGGCGCTCAACCTGGTCAAGAACACGTCGGTGCTGGCGCTTGTGGCCGGCGGCGACCTTATGTACCGTTCCGACAACTTTGTGAGTCTGTACGGTTACCTGCAGGGATACATCGTCTGCTGCCTTATGTACTTCATCATCTGCTTTCCGCTCGCCATGCTGGTGCAGTGGCTCGAGCGCCGCTCCAAGGAGCGTCCGCGCGGCGTGAGCCTGGCCGAGCTGGGACTCGACAACGTAGAGGAGGCCTAGCGCATGGAAATCTTCAACGCGACCAACCTGCTCTACATTTGGGGCGGCTTTGTTAAGACGATCGAGATCTCGGCGCTGTCGATCTTTTTCTCGCTCATCTTTGGCACGGTGCTGGCGCTCGTTAAAAGCTATGCGCCCCGCCCGTTCCGTATTTTGGTGAGCGCCTATATCGAGCTGTTCCGCTGTACGCCAAACCTGCTGTGGATTCTGTTTATCTACTTTACGGTGCAGGGTTTGGACATTGTGATTTCGACCATCGCCTTTACGCTGTTTACCAGCGCTGTTATGGCCGAGATTGTGCGTGGCGGCCTCAACTCGATTCCGCGCGGCCAGTTTGAGGCGGCGCAGAGCCAGGGCTTCGGCTTCTTTGCCACCATGCGCTATATCATTCTGCCGCAGACGTTTAAGACGATCATTCCGGCGCTGTTTAGCCAGTGCACGACCGTCATTAAGGACAGCTCGTATCTTTCGGGCATTAACGTGGCCGAGCTCATGTACACGGCAAACGTTGTGATGGCTCACGCGATCGACCTGTCGCAGGTGCTTATGCTCTACGGCCTGGTGTTTGCGATGTACTTTGTGCTCAACTTTGGTATCTCGTTGCTGGTCCGAGCATATCAACGCCGTATTGTGGCAGCGTAGTCCTGCTTCCCCAAGCACGGCATCTTGCCCCTCAATCGTCGCTTGCGTACATTTAGTACGCGGCGCTCCTCTTTCGGGGCAATCTGCCGCACTTGGGAAACCAGGACGGTCGTAAGTGACAAAATGAGAATCAGGAATCGCCTATTTCTCATTTGTTAGAAAGGAATCGCGATGAGCGATCTGGAGAACAAAAAGAGCCCCGTGGTCATTACCATCGCGCGCGACTTTGGTGCCGAGGGCCACGAGATCGGACGCATCCTCGCCAACGAGTTGGGGATTCCGCTGTACGATAACGAGCTGCTGGTGCGTGCTTCGCTGCGCGCGGGCGAGTCGCTCGACAAGATGGCCGCTTACGACGAGCGCCTGGCCGTGGAGAACATGGCTTTTCTGCCCGACCGTTACGATGCGCGTTCGTACTCGGACAAGTTGTTCCAAAAGATGAGCCAGGTGATTTTGGATCTGGGTGAGACCGAGAGCTGCATTATCGAAGGCCGCCTGTCCGATTACCTGCTGCGTAACAACCCCAACCACATTGCCGTATTGGTGACCGCTCCCTTTGAGGACCGCGTCGAGATCGTGCGCAAAAAGCGCGGCCTCAACAAAAAGAAGGGCGCCAAGCTAGTTAAACAGCAGCAGAAGGCGCGCGAGGCATTCTACAAGCGCTACAGCGCCGGCAAGTGGAAGATGACGAGCGGCAAGGACATCGTCGTCAACCGCGCCAAGCTGGGCCGCGAGGGTTGTAAAGACGTCATCGCCGCCGCCTACCGCTACAAAGTGGCGCAGCTCGAAGGCTAATCGATCAAAAACCACCACAAAGGGGACAGGCACCTTTGTGGTGGTTTTTGTTTTAGGCGGAGAAAGTCAACTGGTTCTGCGGGGGCCGATCACTCAAAGAACTCAAAGATGCTCAAAAAACTCAAAGATGCTCAAAATACTTAAAGATTGTAGGGGCATAATTAAGTTGTATGAGTTCAAGGGAGGCTTTATGGCGGCACCGACGGCGTACAGGCAGGCAAATCCATTCACGCCGATGTTCGGACGTGTACCGGCGTATATGGCCGGCCGTGAGCAAATCATCGATGATATGGTGCTGGCGTTTGAAAATGACGACTCCGATCCCAATCTTTGCTCGGTTTTCTATGGTGCACGTGGTACAGGTAAAACGGCGCTTTTGGCATATCTGTCGTACCGCGCCCAGCAAGAGGGCTGGATTACAGCGAATGTGACGGCCTCGGAGGGGATGCTCGAAGACATTTTGCAGCGCCTCAACGAATCAGCCGCCCATCTGATCGAAAAGCCCGCTTCTAGGCGTGTGAACAGTGTCGGCATTGCCCACGTAGGAAGCATGAGCTGGGAAAACATCGATGTTGAATTTGAGGGCGCTAACTGGCGTACTAAGATGAACGCTTTGTTTGCTCAGCTTGAAGCGACTGACACCGGGGTGCTTATCGCCGTTGACGAAGTGGATGTATCGTTTGCGCAAATGACGGAGCTTGTTACTACCTACCAGCACTTTGTAAGCGAGAATAAAAAGGTAGCTTTGCTTATGGCGGGGCTGCCGTTTCGCGTGCTGGCGCTGCTGACGGGGAAATCGACATCGTTTCTTCGTCGCGCGGCTCAACATTCGCTGGGATCAATTTCACCGACTGAGGTAAAAGAAGCGTTTCGACTAACGATTGAGGACGGCGGCAAGACGATTTCTGATGAGGCGATTGACCTCGCTGCCAAGGCGATCGATGGCTTTCCATTTATGTTCCAGTTGGTGGGGTATCGGGCATGGAATGCTTCGCGCCAAGCCTCCGAGGTTTCTATTGAGGATGTCGAACGAGGCGCGAAACTTGCGCAAGAGGAGCTGGAATCGCGAGTTTTCGCTTCAACAGCGGCGGAACTTTCACGAGGGGACCTTGAATTTCTTCGTGCAATGAATCCGGTTGGGACGACGACCAGGCAAGAGCTGGCAGCGAGGCTTAAGAAGAGTTCCGGTTCGATTTCAACGTATAAAAAGCGTCTGGTAGAGGCTGGGGTAATTGAAGAGCCTCTACAAGGACGTTTTGAGTTTGCATTGCCAGGCTTTGGCCGATATGTCGCATCGCTTTACTAGAGGGTCGTTGCTGCGAAGGATCGCTTCGTGTCCCTTTACTGTCTCGATCTGTAACAATAAGCCTGCTTTTAGGGGCCTATCTGTTACAGACTGAGACAAACTGGCAGAGTGGCCTTCTGCTCCGCTCAAACCACCGCAAAGGGGGCCTTTGTGGTGGTTTTTGTTTTAGGCAGAGGGGAAGGCTTTGGCGAGACCGGCGCGCGTCTGCGTGTCGGTCTTTTGGTAGATAGAGCTCAGGTGGCGCTGTACCATGCGCATCGAGATGCCGAGTTCCTCGGCGACCTGCTTGAGCGGGCGTTCATCCTGGGTCACGGCTATGAGCACGTCGACTTCGCGCGGGGTGAGAGCGTGGTCGGCGATGAAGGCCTGGCGTTGCTCTTCGATGGTGGGGGCGGTGAGTGCTTCTTTTGCCAGTTGCTCGCGCTCGCGCTCCTGCTCGGTTTGGGGCAGGCGAAACAGGCCGGCTGCCACGAATGCCGCGCAGGCGGCGACGAGCAAAACGAGCGCGCCGATCATAATGAGGGCAACGTTGTCCGAGGTTACGAGCGCCAGCGAGAGGCCCGATGTAGTGAATGCGCATACATTGTTGGCGGCGCGTCCCATGCCGGCCCAGAGGGCGGGCGCATGCATGCGCGGTGCCAGCTGTGTAAAGGTGGCGGTAAAGAACGTGACAAAAAAGCCCGAACTCAGATAAAAGACGACAAGGCCCAGGTTGGGATCGGCGCCGGCCTCCACGGCCAGGATGGAAATGGTCGAGAGCACGGCGATGCCGAGCATGACAAGTCCCATGTAGCGGCGCTCGGCAAGGTCAAAGATAAGACCGGCGGCAAGGCCGCTTGCCGCCAAAAAGAGGCGCGGCCAGGTTTGCACGGCAATGGTGCCGTGGGCGTTGGAGAGTGTGACCACGTTGTCGAGGGTCGAGAACAAGCAGGCAAGAATCATGACGAGCGCGATGCTCCAGCATGACTGTTTGGCGAGGGCATGAGAGGGCTCAATAAAGGGATTGATGGCGGAGTTGGAGCTCTCGGCGGCCTTTTGGGGAACGACGCTGAGGGCGGAGATGGCGATAGTCGCTGCGCCAAGGACGATGAGCTCGACGATGCCACCGCAATTGAGCAGGTTGACGGCGAACTGCATCAGGATGCCCGCGGCATAGGCCGCTCCCGCACCGGTGGCGAGCTTGGGATCATCTTGGAATGCCAACGAAAAGGCGTGGTGCGCTGCGGCGCCTAACAGGCCGAGTCCGAGGAATGCGAGGCAGCCCAGAATCTCGAGGGCAAGCGGGGCCGTGGGGGACTGGATCTGAATCAGCCCCAAGATGGCGATAGGGACGGCGGCACTGACAACTGCCTGAGGCTGGCCTTTGCGCTGCGCATGATCAAGCAACGGAGCGTATCCGATAAAGCCGATCACGCTGGCGCCAAGGATAAGGCCCTGTGCGAGCACAACGCGCTCGGCGCCGGCGAGTAGCCCGATATTGATATCGAAGCGAAACTCGGCGGCAAGGAAGACGAAGGTAAAGAGCGCGAGTGCCAAAAGCGCGTTAATTTTAGGCTTGCTCAGGTTCAAGGACAGTCCTTTGGGTGGACGAATGATCGTGTCCTCGATTGTAGCGTTCCCGGGACGAGTGTGGCGATGGTGAAATCATATTGAATTAAACCGCAGGTAGAGGCCTAGGTTCACATCTACGAACCTAGGCATACGGAGTCATTTGACACATCTTGGTGGTACAGGACCACCACAAAGGGGACAGGCACCTTTGTGGTGGTGTCCCTACGACCAAGGAGGGCGTTATGTGCGGAAGCCACTTTGATAAGCAAACTCAGCGTGAGCGCACCTGCTCGCTGGTTCACGGTACCCGGTGTTGTGTGGGTGCCAAAATAGCTTGCGCCGGCGCGTGTGCGCTTATGGTCGGCCAGCTGCTGCTGCCGAGCGTGGCGCTGGCGACGGAATGCGCCGATCCCGCCGCTGGGACGGATGAAGTTGCCGCGGCTCCGGTGACGCCGACGGTTGCGGAGGATACGGCCGCAACGACCGCACCAGCCGCTTCGACCGTGCCTGCAGCCGATGCTGCTCCGGCGGCGCAAGCCACCGCTGAGCCTCAGCAGACGGCCCCGACTGGCGCCACCGATGAATCCAACGATGCGGCACCCGCTGAACAAAATACTCCCAGCGACAACGCCGCCACGCCGGCGAATGACGCCATCATGCCCTGCGGTGTGACCGATGTTGTTGGCGGCAGCGGCGTTAGGGTCAATATTACGGTGCGGAACAATTACACCGACATCAAGAAAGAAGAAACGATTGAGTATGTGAAGGGGATTGCCCTTGTAGATGGAGACCAGTCTGCTCTCGATGGTAGCGCTTTGACTTTTATCGGCCTGGGGGACTTGATCGTCCATGCGGCGTATGACAGTGCGAGCAATAAAACAACGCTTACCCTGGATATCAGCAAGATTCAGAGACAGAAGGAGGAGCAGAAGTACTTTACGGAGTACAAGGAGAATAAGTCCAAGATGACGACCACCTATGATGGATCCAAGCTTACGTATACGGGTACAGAGCCCGGGAATATCATCATCGGTGATCCGGACGACGCCTTTAAAGGAGATACCGAGGCGACCGGGAAACCCACTATTAACGAGATCCGGGATGACTACTACACCCGCACCCATGTCTACGAGAGGGCGTGCCTTGTTATCCCGGCAGCGGAATCAGAATCGGAATCCATCTCCTTTGCCAATGTTCAGAATACGAACTTCAATTGGCAGCTGGATACTGGTCCGCAGGCGACGGCAGGTGTCCCTAACTACGATGCAGATAAATACGAAATCGCTTATGAATGCTGGCAGGAATTTGAAAACAACGAACCCGTTGCTGCCTGGTATTCCGATAACGGCTCACATGGTTCCCTGCCGACTATTACAAAGTTTAAAAGCGGGAAAGAGTACGTGTATTCTCTTATGCTGAAGCCAAAAGACGGATATTCCTTCAGCGATGAAACCGTTGTTACCGTAAACGGGGAAACCGTAAAGTCGAGTCTAAGCGGAGAATTCCTGTATGTCCCTGCTATTAAAACAATTACGATGCCTGCTTCGTCGGAAAACGAAGCTCTTGAGAATCTAAACGTCAACGATGTGAAAACCGACTATGCGCCCGGCGAGGCGCCGCGTGCGACCGCGACGATTCCTGCCGCCGATGCCGATAAGTATGAGATCGCCTATGAGTGCTGGGAAGAGATGGATGGCAGCGACCCTGCGGAGCTCAAGCCCGTTGCCTTCTGGTATTCCGATCCCGCAATGTACACGCCGGGCATGAAGAAGATCGACCACTTCGAAGAGGGCAAGTTCTACATGTATTCCGTTGAGCTGAGGCTCAAGGGCGACAATACCGTGGCTGATGACTGCGAAATGAACGTCAACGGTCATTGGGCGCACCACATCAAGACCGCCAACGGCGTCTTCGCGCCACACACTGACAATATGCTGTGCGAGCAGCCGATTGATGAATGGCGGGCAATCGACGTTATCGAGATCAACGGCGCCACGACTATCTTTAAGGCGGGCGACAAGCCGGTCTTTACGGCGAATGTTCCGACGGCCTCCAACTCCCTTCCTCAGTGTGAGTTCTGGACGGGCAGCGATGGCAGCGAAGTGAACTCTCAGAAGTTCTGGGATCAGAACATTACGAATCACATCGACGCCTTTAAGCCTGGCGTGACCTATCGCTACGGCATCTACCTCAAGTCCGCGCGCGGCTTCTACTTCACGCCCGACACCAAGCTGATGATCAACGGCCAGGAGTGCGGCTACCAGGTCGCGGATAGCGTATCCGATGAGGACAGCGGCTGGATCTACACCCTGTGGCTCAACACCGATCTGACCTTTACGCCTGAAGCCACGCCGACTCCCGATCCGCAACCTACGCCGGATCCCAAGCCGACACCGCAGCCTGAGGTTAAGCCCGAGACCAAGCCCGAAGTGAAGCCCGAGACCAAACCCGCGGCCAAGCCGGCTACGACCACCACGGTGAGCAAGACGGTTGAGAAAGCCACGCCGGCCAAAAAGTCCGCCGCCGTCCTGGCCGCCACGGGCGACACCACCGCGATGACGGTCACCGCCCTGGGCATCGCCGGCGCAACCGTTGCCGCCGCAGGCATCGCCGCGACCAAGCGCCGCAAGCGCTAGGTTTTGGTGACGGCGCCTATCCTCGGCTTCAGCAAAATCTCGATCTGTAACACCAAACTGCCCAAAACGGCTCTAGATGTTACAGATTGAGATGAACCGAATGGCCGCCAATCTAATGTCTCGATCTGTAACACCAAGCGGGGAATTTGACCTCTAGCTGTTACAGATCGAGACAAACCGACCGGCCGAGTCCAGAACCACCGTAAAGGTGCCTGTCCCCTTTGTGGTGGTTTGCGCAGGTAGAACGGTAGGTTCGTATATATGAACCTACCGTTCGCTTTGTTTTTGGACAACGATTACGCTGGATGACTTTTGGTTTGCAGGAAAGGAACGACCATGAGGTGGACTACTGCTCGAGCGCTTTGCCGACGGCTGACGGTTGCCACGGTGACCCTCGCGATGGTGACGGGTTCGTTTCCCGCGGGCGCGTTTGCTGAGGCCCTCAACACCGACGGCACTTTTGTGCAGACGGATAACGGCCAAGCAGCCGACGCCGCTCCCGCCGATTCGGCTGACGCCCAAACGTCAGACTCTGCTTCCGCCGACCCCGCGCCCGATGCCGGCGCCGCCGACCCCACAGTGCTCGATAGCGGTGATACCCCTACCCCCCCCGCCCTCCGAGATTGCATCGGCGGCGGGCCTAACGGGCGCCGGGCAGACCGAGAGCACACCTGCGGGTACGCTCGCCACTGATCTTGTCGAGGGCAAGGAACTCGCCGAGCAGCAGAAGCAGGAGGAGACCGCCGAAGCCGAAGCAACCTGGAATGAGGATCTTGGGCTCTGGATGACCTCGAAGGGCGCTACGGGCGTAAAAGGCGAATACGATGATGGCTACGTGGCCGGCGAGCAGACTCCCGCGCAGTACTACTTCTCGATCGATAGCCTCACCAACGAAATTTCTATCGAGTATGGCGACGCGGGCATTACCACGTTGGAGGTGCCCTCGACCATCGACGGCAAAAATGTCGTGAGTCTTAAGGGCATGGGAAACGTTGCGCTCACATCAATTACGTTTGCCCCCGATTCGCATATCCGCTCTGTGGGCGGTTTGGGCGGCAGCAGCATCAAGGAAATCGCACTGCCCGATTCGGTTGAGGAACTGGGCTGGAATGCGTTTACTGGAAGCAAGACACTTCACACGGTGACCTGGCCCAACAACGCGGCCTTTACCACGATTCCCGAGCAGGCCTTTGAGGGCTGCGAACAGCTTGACGACAATGTGGTGGCAACGCTGCCACCTTCGGTTAAGACTATCGACTATCGCGCCTTCGCCAATTGCGGCGTACCGCAGTTCTATGTCTCGGACACAACGGTACTCACCTTTACGCAGATCAACGTGCCGGGCACGGTGGAGCGGATTGAGCGCTATGCCTTTGACGGGTGCTCGCACGTGTCATCGGTGACGATCGGCGATGGTGTCAAATCTATCGGGGCGCTCGCGTTCGCCTCTCTTGATCCTGCGATTGCCGGCAAAGAGATTGTGCTACCCAAAAGCGTGGAAATGATAGAGTGGGGAGCTTTTGAGAACACGAGATACGGAAACGAGACGAACCATAATGCCGTTGCCCTGCGCGTGATGAACCCCGATCTTCAGTTTGGTGAGGCGGGCTATCCGGGCGACTATAATGAGCGCGTGACAATCGATGGCGTAACGTATACGATTCCCTTTGGTGAAGGCCAGACCATCTATGCCTATGCGACCGATTCGGCTGGCAACCCCTCGATGGTCAAAAAGCTTGCCGATGCCGTGGCCGATCGCAAGGACTCCGTCGATTCCTCGAAGCCTGCCTACACGTTTGAGTGGATGGGCGAGGCGGCCCAGGTGACGGGCAAACTTCCCCAGAGCGCGGCGGCCGTGCTCTTGCAGGCGGGGCAGTCCACGCCGTTGACGGTTGGCGACGACGGCTCCGTTGCTGCCAACGTCCTCTCCAAGACGGCAGCAACGCTGCGCATTTCGCTCAGCGGTTACTATGACATGGTGCTGGCGCGCCCGGGCGACCAGATGACGGGCACATGGAATATCGGAGAGATTAAGGCGGAGGACTTTACCAAGATTCCGGCTTCGCGCGCGATTGAGCTCAACGTGGGCTATCTTGAACCGATTATGGGCCAGGATAAGACCGAACGCATTGAGCTCGATAGTCTCGATAACATCGATCTGACGGTGAAGAACGGCGGCAAGACGCTTAAGCCTGCCAAGGGTGACAAGGAAAACGACTTCCGTATCCAGGGCACAGCGCTCGTGGTGTCGCAGGCCATTGCCGACGCGGACCAGGATCTGGAGATAACGCTCGAGCCCAAAGACAGCCTCAAGCTGGGTGGGACGACGGCGACGGTGAAGCCCTCGGCCGGCAAGGTCGATATCGACTTGAAGCCCTGGGGCACGGCGACGGTCGCGACCAAGGGCGACTACCAGGGCGCTAACCGCGTGCTGGTGTTCCGTACGTCCGACGGCAAGCTGGTCGCCGACGGCGTCACCTATCTGATGGGTTACGAAGACGATGGCACCACGCCTATCATGAAGGCCGAGACGCCGCGCCTTAAGGCCGGTTCGTACACCATCGTCGCCTTTAACAAGACGAGCTACGACATCCAAGCGACGAGCTATTCCACGTTTAGCCGCCTAGGGCTGACCGTGGGTAAGCATATCGCGCAAAAGCAGGTGAAGATTGAGGACGGCAAACAGCTCGACGTGACGCTCGACGTCCCCACGTTTGACGTGGAGACGTATCGTGCCGAGCGCGGGCTGACGGCGGGCTCGGTTATCGCTGATTCGTCCGCGGTCGTTGGCGTGGAGACCGAGCTGCGCATTCATTACGAGCTCAAGGACAGCCAGGCTGCCAAGATTGAGATTCCGCTGGCCAAGGATGCCGTCGGGGATGTGTCCGCAGGCTCTCGCGAAGCCGGCGCCAGCTCCGAGGCCATGTGGGCTGACACAACTTGGGAGGGCGACAACCTCGTTCTCAATATGAATAAGGGCATGGGCGCCGATGTGTTTGTGCGCTTTAAGCCTAAGGCCGCGGGCATCTATGCCATCTCGCCGCTTATTACGCTGGGCGAGGTGACGTTGCCGCTGGGAAGCACCACACTCGAGGTTAGCGGATCGCGCATCGAGGTCGACAGCACCGACGTTCACAGCCTACTGGGCAATGTGGCCTACGTATACGCAGCGCCCGGAAAAAGCGTGCAGCTTACCGTGGGCGTGGGCGCCTCGGCCGCAAAGTACACCGGCAAGACCAATAAACTCGGCCGTGCCAAGATTGAATACGACCTGCCGCAGGATACGCTTGCCGCCGAGCGTGTGACGCTCGAAGCGCGCGTGGGCTCGACCGCTGCTGCCGCCGCTGCTGCCGAGGTAACGGCTCGCAATTATGTGCGCTATGTTCCGGGCGCTTCGGTCTGGAACTTTGATGTGACGTATCGTGGCGGTACGCAAAGCCTGGTCAAGGACGGCAAGGACACCGGCAAGAGTCTGTGGACCTTCCACCATCTGCCGCAAAAGAAGAACGCCTACTGGACGTTCGATATCACGCTCGAGGTGGGAAACGAAGAGGCCGCCGACACGCTCGACCTGTACGTGGACTGCGTGGATGGCAAGACGGTGACGATTCCTCTGACTCAAAAGTCGCGCGAGGGCACCCATGTGCGCTATGTGGCGGAGTATGTGGACGAGGGTTACCTTAAGCTGCTCGACGAGTTTAACAAGGCGAATGACTCGACCTATGTGAACTGCGGCAACTTTGAGCAGATCTTTATGCCGCAGACCTACCGCATCTCCAATGCTCAGCTTATGACCATGCTGAGTTTTGACGCCAACGCTTCGGCCAAAAAGCATTCCGCCGCGGCCGAGGAGCGCCAGCAGGAGTTCTCGAATGCCGTGCAGCAGTGGCACGAGTATATGATGGATAACTCGTTTAATGATGTCGACGAGGCCTTTAACGACGCGATTGACCAGATGGTCGCTGATGCGTTTGCCGAGGAGGACGAGAACGGTAAAGAGGACGAAGCCCAAGGTGGAGCTGCCCGTAAGGCTCGTCGCGCCCCTGCCGCCAGCGACGGCGAGGGTGATGGTGCTGGCAACGACGAGGCCGCGCAGTTTGCGGCTGAGCTCAAGGCCGCGGTCGGCGGGTCGGCGGCGCTGCTGACCCAGCAGGGCGACAGCTATGGCGTCAATGTGGACAAGATGATCTTTGAGGATGCTTACGGCACCAGCGAGGATTGGTATCAGGAACTCGCGGCGGCCCAGGGCGCGAACGCTGCGGATGCGGCCGCCATCAAGGAGCTCGTCGACCATGCATCGCGAGCGGAGTTTATTGCCCAGCAGGCCGAGGATCTGGTGGGCCAGTCGATGGGTATCGGCCAGCTCAACCAATACGGAAGCTGGAATGACGCAACCGCTGCGGCGCTCAACAAGTGTGCGGGCATTAAGGCCAGCGAGTACAACGGCCAGTCGACGAGCGGGTTTAACGATTTGGGCCAGGCGCTCGGCAGCTCGCTGAGCTACAAGGCGGCTGACGACGATACCGTCAAGGGCTTTAAGGTCGCCGCGCCCGATGGCGAGCAGACGGCCTATATCGAGTCGGAATTTATCGAGAACTCCAATAACAACAAGAACCAGGCGCTTCTGTTTAACTCGATCGCCATGCAGTGCGACATTCTGGACGACCTGTACGACAACTGGAATGTGGTCCATAGCCTCAACAACTCCAAGGTGCGCGGATGGCTCATGGCCTGGAAGCTCAACGGCGACGTGAGCGCCCATATGAAGCTCATCCGCACGATCCGTTCGCTCAAGAGCTATAAGATCGAGTGCGAGATGTTCGGACAGGTCTTTAAGACCGATGCGTGGAAGGCGGCCGGCCAGGCGTTTCCCGCGGCGACCCAGGGTATCGGCATCTTTACCGGCATTTACGGCGTGAACGATGCCAGCAAGAACTGGGAGAACGTGAACGTCCGTATGCAGAAGGTGAAGGGCGAGCGCGAGGGCTATGAGCTTCAGCATACGCGCTTGCTTGCCAAGCCCGAGAAGACCGAGGACGACTGGAAGTGCATTTACGCGCTGCGTGACGCCATGGAGAAGGCGCGTGCGTTTGAGGATCTGCTGTATCGCCAGCTCTGCCACGACAGCACCGATGTGGCGGTGGGCTCCATTATGACAATCGCCGGCGTGCTGACGGCCGGTTCGGCGGGTACCGTGGTGGGCGCCGCCTATGATGCAGCTTCGACCAGCGTAGGTTCGGAGCGCGCGATTAAGCTGACCAATGCCGAATGCGCCTACGATGTTGCCTGCGAGCAGGTGGAGCGCGCGTGCCAGAATCGCATTACGGTCAACTGGGGCGAGCTGACCGATGCCGAGGTCTACAAGGCCAACAAGGACGGCTTGATCTCGGACGAGAAGATGCAGTCGATCTTCGAGGCGCGTTATCGCAATGTGCCTGCCAAGGCAGCACCCGACCCTGCGGGCGTGGTGTACGAGGGCCTGCTGTCCAATACGGTTGAAGGCGCGGCGGTTGAGCTGTGGAGCGCCGACGATGCGGCCGGTACCAATGCGGTGCGTTGGGATGCCGAGGGGTATGAGCAGGACAATCCGCTTGCAACGGGTGCGGACGGTGCGTACAACTGGAATACGCCGACCGGCTGGTATCAAGTGCGCGTGACCAAGGACGGGTATGAGGAGGCGCGTTCGGCTTGGCTGCGCGTGCCGCCGATTCAGACTGAGGTGAACATTGGCTTGGTGTCGACGGCGGCGCCCGAGGTAGCTTCGGCCCATGCCTATACCGATTGCATCGAGGTTGAGTTTGCGCAGTATATGGATGCGAGCGACGATGCCCTGGTCGCATTGTGCGCGCAGGGCTTGGGCGACGTGACGTATACGTGGCTCGACAAGCAGGACGATCCCAATGGCAAGCCGCTGTCACGCGTGCTGCGTATTCGCTATGCCGATGCGCGTGAGGCGGGCTCGACGGTGGCGTTTGAGCTCGACGGTGCTCGCAACTACGCCGGCACGGCCATGGCGCGCTGGGCAAGTGGCGAGCTTGTCGTGGGCGTTCGTGCCGACAAACTCAAACTCAACGTGGAGCAGGCCGTGACCATGCTTGATGGCAGTGACTTTGAGCTGGTGGCGCACGTGACCGATAAGGCGGGCAAGCCGTTTGCGGGCGCCAAGGTTAGTGTTGGGCTGGAGTCCTCGGCTATCTGCTCTGTCGATGCCACCCAGGCCGTGACGGGCGAGGACGGTGCGGCGACGTTTGTGCTGCATGGTGCTCTGCCCGGTTTGACGACGTTGACGGCGGCGGTGGGCGGCACGGCGCTGTCCAAGCAGGTCGACGTTCGCGTGTCTGCCGAGGCAGTGCGACCGGCGCGACCGGTGGCGACGATTGGTGCGACGACGTTTGGTGCATGGTCGCCCAAGGAGAACTACATTACGGTGCCCAAGGGCACGAAGCTGGAGCTTTCTGCCGAGGATGGCGCGACGATTTGGTACACCACCAACGACACCTGCCCCTGCCGTGACGAAGGCCGTGTAAAGTACACCGAGCCCATTGCGCTCGATAGCAACATGTATGTGCGCATTGCGGCACAGCGCCCTGGCATGTCGTACAGCGAGTATTCCGAGCGTCTGAACATTACGATTACGGTGACCGATGAGGCGGCGCCTGATCCGACGCCCGATCCGGACCCGACGCCTGGCGACGGCGAGCAGGGCGGCGGTGCGGATGGCTCTGGCGGCACCGGGGTACCTGCGGGCGGTTCGACTTCGACGACGACCACGGTGACGACGAACAAGTCCAAGGGTAAGGGCGAGAACGACAAGAAGTCCGGCGGCACGGAGCTCGCCAGCACGGGTGACTCCACCGCGATGACGGTCGCCGCCTTGGGCATCGCCGGCGCAACCGTTGCCGCGGCCGGCATCGCCGCGACCAAGCGTCGCAAGCGTTAGGTTTTGGCGACAACGCCCATTCTCGGCTTTTGCAAGATCTCAATCTGTAACACCAAGCCAGATATTTGGGTTCCAGGTGTTACAGATTGAGACAAACTGTTCGGCCGCCAACCTAACGTCTCGATCTGTAACACGTAGCGAGGAATTTGGCCTCCAACTGTTACAGATTGAGACAAAGCGGGGGGCGGCTGGAGAAATATCTCGATCTGTAACAACTACAAGGCTCAACAGGGCCTAACTGTTACAGATTGAGACAAAACGACCGGGCAAGTCCCCAACCACCACAAAGGTGCCTGTCCCCATCGTGGTGATCGGGCGGCCGGCATAAAAAAAGTCCCCGCCGGGCGTGTGCTCGACGGGGACTTTGCCGTTTGGTGGCTAGCGCCGCAGGTGATTACTCGCCCAGCAGGCTCTTGGTGATCGAAGCGGCGGCCTTCTTGCCGGCGCCCATCGCCAGAATGACCGTAGCGGCACCGGTGACGATGTCACCGCCGGCCCAGATGCGGGGATCGGTGGTCTGGCCGGTCTCCTCGTCGGCAACGATGTAGCCCCACTTGTTGAGCTCCATCTTGCCGCCGATCTTTTTTGCGAAGGGGTTGGCGTTGGTGCCGATAGCCGAGATCGCGACGTCGCAGGGGATCTCCTCGATGGCGCCCTCGATGGGCACCGGGCGACGACGGCCGGACTCGTCGGGCTCGCCGAGCTCCATCTTCTGGACCTTGACGGCGCACACGGAGCCGTCTTCGCCAGCGACAAACTCGAGCGGGGAGACAAGCGGCAGAACCTCGACGCCCTCGGCCTTGGCATGGTGCAGCTCGGCGCGACGGCAGGGCATCTCGTCCTCGGTACGGCGGTAAGCGATGATGGCGTGCTCGGCGCCCAGACGCTTGGCGGTACGGACGGCGTCCATAGCCACGTTGCCGCCGCCAAAGACAACGACGTTCTTGCCGTGCTTGGTGGGGGTGTCGTACTCGGGGAACTTGTTGGCCTTCATCAGGTTCACGCGGGTGAGGTACTCGTTTGCGAAGAAGACGTTGGGCAGGTTCTCGCCGGGGACGTTGAGGAACTTGGGCAGGCCAGCGCCGGTCGCCACGTAGATGGCGTCGAAGCCCTGCTCGAACAGCTCCTCGGCCGTGGCCATGTTGCCCACGACGGAGTTGTACTCAAACTTGACGCCCATGTCCTCCAGGCCGTCAATCTCGCGCTTGACGACCGCCTTGGGCAGACGGAACTCGGGGATGCCGTAGACCAGCACGCCGCCGCCGGTGAAGAAGGCCTCGAAGACGGTAACGTCAAAGCCGTTACGGGCGAGCTCGCCGGCGCAGGTGATGCCGGACGGGCCGGAGCCGACGACGGCGACCTTCTTGCCGTTCTTGGGGGCCATCTTGGGCGTGGAGGCGAGCTCGGGGCGATCACCCAGGAAGCGCTCGAGCTGGCCGATGGCCACGGGCTCGGACTTCTTACCACGGATGCACTTGCCCTCGCACTGGTTCTCCTGCGGGCAGACGCGGCCGCAGATGGCGGGAAGCATGGAGTCCTCGCGGATGGTATCGAGAGCGCCGCCGAAGTCCTTCGCGCGGATCTGCTCGATAAAGCGGGGAATGTTGATGTTGACGGGGCAGCCCTCAACACAGAACGGCTTCTTGCAGTTGAGGCAGCGCTCGGCCTCGGCCAGCGCCATCTCCTCGGTGAAGCCCTTGTCGACGGGGCGGAAGTCGCAGGCGCGCTCGGCAGCCGGCTCCTCGTTATCGGGGGTGCGGGGCGACTTCATATCGGCAACGAAACGACCGTTAACTAGTGGCATGCGCAGCTCTTTTCCTCATAGGCCTTGAGGGACTCGCCCTCTTCGGAACGGTAAGCGGCCTGGCGGGCACGAAGGTCATCCCAGTCGACCAGGGTGGCATCGAAGTCGGGGCCGTCGACGCAAGCGAACTTGGTCACGCCGCCCACCTCGACGCGGCAGCAGCCGCACATACCGGTGCCGTCAACCATGATGGGGTTGAGGGACGCGGTGATGGGGGTGTCGTACTTCTGGGCGGTGAGGGTCGAGAACTTCATCATCGGAACGGGGCCGACACAGAAGACCTGGCTCACGGCCTTGTCCTGCAGTAGGCGCTCCAGCGGAGCGGTAACAACGCCCTGCTCGCCGTAGGAACCGTCGTCAGTGGTGATGTGGATGTGGTCCTCGTCGAGGAGCTCGCGGAACTGGTCCTCCATGAGCAGGAGGTCCTTGGTGCGGGCGCCCATGATGGCGTGCACCTCGTGACCGGTCTCGACCAGGTGCTTGGCGACCGGGAAGGCAATTGCCAGGCCGACGCCGCCGCCAATGACGGCGCAGGGGCCCTCGGCCATCTCGGTGGGAACGCCCAGCGGGCCCACGACGTCGCGCAGCGACTCGCCGGCCTCGTAGGTGGAAAGCATTTCGGTGGTCTTGCCGATCACCATGAAGATGAACTCGACCCAGCCCTCGTCACCGTTCCAGCCGGCCAGGGTAAACGGGACGCGCTCGCCCGTCTCGTTGGCGCGAACCATGAGGAACTGTCCAGCGTGCGCATGCTTGGCGATTGCAGGCGCCTCGATGCGGAACTTGAACACCTTCTCCGAGAACTGCGTCTTCTCCAGGATCTTATACATAGAACCCCTCTCTTGTTAGGGCCGCCGAACCGTGCCTCCACGGAAATGGACGGTAGCCCGAATAAAACCGTACGCGCACAGGCGTTGTGCAGACATACGGTGCAAATTATACCCTCATGGACATGTCACTTACGTGTGTCTTCGGCTGTTGGGAGCAGGGTTTATCCACTTTGGCCTACCAAAGGGGAGAGGTTTATTTTGGTCAGTTTTATCAGGTAAAACGGCAAATGGGGCCGGCCTCGGGTTGTGATGAGGCCGGCCCCCTTTGGGGTGCTATGCATGTATGTCGGCGCGCGGTTGATTGCGATGCCGCAACTGGGGCGTTTCCGCAGGTAAAACCTGCCAAAATAAACCTGTTCCTAAATGATAGGTTTTAGTGCTTGCCGTTGGCGGAGGCGGCGCCGTTGACATGGTCGCGGGCATAGACCACGCCGTGCACGATCGCCAGGCCGGCGGCGTCGGCCGCGCGGGCGCAGGTGTCCTGGAAATCCTCGGCCTCGCGGGCGCGCAGCTGCTTAAGAACGTAGTCGGCGACGGCCATCTTGCCGGGAGGGTTGCCGATGCCGGTGCGGATGCGGCTGAAGTCGCGGCTGCCCATCTTGTCGATGATGGAGCGCAGGCCGTTGTGACCGGCGTGGCCGCCGCCCACCTTAACGCGGACGTCGCCGGCGGGAATATCGAGCTCGTCGTGGATTACGAGCAGCTCCTCGGCCTTGATCTTGTACTCGCGGCAGAGCTTGGAGATGGGGCCACCCGAGGTATTCATATACGACTGCGGCTTGACCAGTACAATCTGGCGCTTACCGCCCTCTTCCTCGGGATCGTTGATGTTGATGAGCGCGACCTCGGCGCCTGCTTGGTTTTTCCAGTACGTGACGCCGGCCTGACGGGCCAGCTCGTCGATTGCTTTGAAACCAGCGTTGTGACGGGTCTCGGCATATTCCTCGCCAGGGTTGCCAAGTCCGGCAACCATGCGAATCTTAAGCGGCTGTGCAGCTGCCATGTTTATCCTTTCGTTGATTTGTCGCCTGCTATGGTGAGCGACCCTGTTGCCGCTGTCAAATGGAGGGTAATTGAGGGCGTTTAGGGGCGTTTGGACGGCCGTCGAAATCAGAGGTGGACAGTTAGTTCAGATACGTATAAGTTCTGAGGACTCGAAGTGCTCAATTCAATGCCGATACGTTGTTTCGGAGCTTTAGTTAGTCCATATGGCGCTGTTTTGAAGTCTACCCTGCCTTCAAATAGGGCGAATGGTATAGAGATAGCTGCAAAACAGCCTAATTCAATGTGTCCATCTATACGTATCTGAACTAACTGTCCAGTCCTGTTCGGCGGCGCGCGGGTGATTCGCCGTTTAGACCGCCGCAAGGCCGATTCCAGCCCGCAGAGCGTTGAGCCAAGCGGCCTGACGCTTGCGATAGCCCTTGATACGGTATCGGAATCGGACTCCCGCGAGTCGATGCATCGTTTGGGCGAAGGCTTCGAGTGCAACAAGGTCTTTCATTTGGTCGCGATTGATAACCAGGACGTGGATGCCCATTGCCTTGAGGCCATTATTTCGATTGCCATCGTGGATGCGAGCGTTTTGAAGCTCATGCCCAATTCCGTTGTATTCGTTGTCGACTCCGGCTGCCGGGCAATATAGGTCGCAGATGGCATAGGGGATGCCCGAGGACATGTTGACCGCAAGAGTGTCGAAGTCGATTCGATAGTTGAGTAGCAGGCCTCCCATGGGCAGACTGCAACATCCGAATCCTCCAAAGCGCATGGGCGCTCCGAGAACGGCAAACATTAGGGATTCGGCTGGGGATGCAGATCCGGGTCGGGCAAGTTTGACTGCCGTGCGAAACGATGTGTATGAGCTACTTTTGGCAAGCTGTGCAACAGCCTCGAGATCTTCGATGGTCGTGGCGGGCTCGCATTTGTAGTGTGCCTGTTCGTAGCGGGTTTCGTTCTGCTGTTCGGTCGCCGACTGGTCGCCCCGGCAATCGAGGTCGTCCATCGCTTCGTAGTCATCGCCCTCGGGCCAGATGCCGTCATAGGCAATGGGGTATGTTGCCCCGGGAGGAAGGGAGTAGGTTCCGAGCAGTTCCATGAGAAGCATCAGGGTTTTGGCGACTGATTCATTTTTGGAACAAAGCATGGCTGTCATGGCGGGAGACGTTGCGTAGATGTCGGCCTCGACGTGCATAATTGCACCTTCAGGAAGAGGAGCGGAGAGAATATGCTGAAGAAGTCGCCTGTCGCGGCGTCTGTTGTCTTCGTTTGAAACGAGAAGATCGAGCAGTTCGGAATCATCTTCATTCCAGGCGTCGAGTATCGAAAGTGCACCAAAGTCTATCGCGTCATTGTTGGGAATACAGCTAGCCAAGGCATGTGCTTGCTGTTCGCTATCAACGAAGTCCCAGGGTAGGGCAGAGTACGCCCGTCGTGCGCGACGAATTGCGCGGAGGGCGGAGAGATGTGAAATCACGGTCGTCATAGCTATAACGTACTAAGTTGGCGGCAGAATGCGACCGCCATACCGTTCTTTTCGCTCAGCGGGGCGCTGCGCGCCATGAACGGCTGGGTGTTATGAATTCGGTGGAATCGGTTGAGGGGATTGCAGGAAATTGAGCTCTGCCGCGAAGGTTGACGATAGCTGCTGGACAGTTAGTTCAGATACGTATAAGGCAGCGGCGTTCGAGGCGTTTCTAAGGGCCTTTGAGGGCGATTTGAGGATAAATATGCAGCGGTTGTACTCGAAAACGATGAGCTTTGGACGGCATGGCATGCGCCGGGGAGGTCAGAAGGCTCCGAACGGTCCTTTGGAGCTTTAGAAAAATACGTATCTGAACTAATTGTCCAGGGCGGGTTGACGAGGGATAGAAAAAGGGTCGGAAGCGAGCTTCCGACCCTTTAAAAGCATCAAAGATGATGCGATGCGCGTTGGATTACAGCGCGAAGTCGCCGCCGACGAGCGTGGAGACGGGCTCCTCGTGGTAAACGGCGGAGATGGCCTGAGCGAACTCCTCGGCGACCGAGATGGTCTTGATCTTGCCGCCGACCTCGACGGGAATGGCGTCGGTGACGACGCACTCGACGATCGGGGCGTCGTTCAGACGCTCGATGGCCGGACCGGAGAAGATACCGTGGGTGGCGCAGACGTAGATATCGCCAGCGCCCATAGCCTTGAGCTCCTTGACGTTGGCGCACAGGGTGCCAGCGGTGTCGATCATGTCGTCGTTGATGATGCAGGTCTTGCCCTTGATGTCACCGATGATGCCCATGACCTCGGCGGCGTTGTGGCGCGGACGGCCCTTGTGGGCGATGGCGAGGCTGCAGCCGAGCATGTCGGACAGCTTCTTGGCGGCTTTGGCACGACCCACGTCGGGGGAGACGACAACCAGGTTGTCGGTGTCGAAGTGCATGTCGTTGTAGTACTGGCCAAACAGCGGCAGTGCGGACAGGTGGTTAACCGGGATATCGAAGAAGCCCTGGATCTGGCCCTGGTGCAGGTCGAGGGTGATGATGCGGTTGACGCCGGCGCGCTCGAGCAGGTTGGCGACGAGGCGGGCGGTGATGGGCTCGCGCGGGCCGGCCTTGCGGTCCTGGCGGGCATAACCGTAGTGGGTGATGACGGCGGTGATGGAGCGGGCGGATGCGCGCTTGGCAGCGTCGGTGGCGATGAGCAGCTCCATGAGCATGTCGTTGACGTTGCCGCCGGCCACGGACTGAATCAGGAAGACGTCGGCGCCGCGGACGGTCTCGTCGTAGCGGGCGTAAATCTCACCGTTGGCGAACTGCTTTAGCGTAAGGCCCGAAAGCTCGACCCCAAGGTACTCAGCGATCTTCTGAGCGAGGGGACGGTTGGAGGAACCGGAATACACGCGGATGGACTTGCGCATATTCTCCGACTTCTCGGGATCATTAATCGGCATTACCCTTCTCCTTTATATCGAATGCCATATAGATGCCTTGTTGCATTGTAACCGCGCGACGGGGTTTATCGAGTCTTGATAACGTCTTTACCGTCAACGGACACGAACCGACCACTCATCCGGTCGCGCAGGTCAGCATAGAAAAAGGAGCCGTCCCCATGGGAACAGCTCCTTAGATGCTTGGTAAAACGTTATACCTCGTCGTCCTCGTGCAGGCGGCGGCGGTAATCGGCGGCCCAGCCCTCAATGTTTACCTGACGGGCGCGGCCCAGGCCGAGTGCGTCTGCCGGGACCGGCTCGGTGATGACGGAGCCTGCAGCCACGAGTGCGCCGTCGCCGATCTGGGCGGGCGCGACCATCATGGTGTCGGAGCCGATGAAGGCGTCCTTGCCGATGACGGTCTTGTGCTTGTGCACGCCGTCGTAGTTGCAGGTGATGGAGCCCGCGCCCACGTTGACGCCGGAGCCCATGGTGGTGTCTCCGATGTAGGACAGATGCGGCACCTTGGAGCCCTCGCCGATCGTGGACTTCTTGATCTCCACGTGCGTGCCGGCTTTGGAGCCGTCGAGCATGTGAGTGCCCGGGCGCAGGTAGGCGCGCGGGCCGCAGTCGACGCCGTTCTCGATGACGGCCTCGATGGCGATGGTCTCATCGATGGTGCAGCCGCTGCCGACGGTGGTGTCGGTGAGGCGGCTGTTGGGGCCGAGCTGGCACTCCTCGCCCACGGTGACGTGGCCGATCAGGTGCGTCTGCGGCCACACGACGGTGTCGCGGCCGATGACGGCGTCGGGGCCGATCCAGGCCTGCGTGGGGTCGATGAAGGTGACGCCCTCGGCCATCCAGTGCTCGTTGATGCGGTCGCGAGCGATGGCAGTGAGCTGCGCGAGCTGGATGCGGCTGTTGACGCCCAGGCCATCGCGGTAGTCGTCGCAGTGGAAGATGGAGACCGCCTGGCCATGGCCTTTGAGGATCTCGAGCATGTCGGGCAGGTAGTACTCGGCCTGCGCGTTGTCGTTGCCGATCTCGTCAATGTGGGCGGCGAGCTGCGCGCCGTCGAAGGCGTAGCAGCCGGCGTTGCACTCGAGTAGCTCGGCGGCCTGCTCGGGCGTGCAGTCCTTCTGCTCGATGATGCGCTCGATCTGACCATCGGCGCCCAGCTTGATGCGGCCGTAGCCAAAAGGATCGGGCGGGGTCATGGTCATGACGGTGCAGGCGAGCTCGCCGGTGGCGACGGTCTGTGCGAACTTGGCGACGGTGTCGGCGGTGATGAGCGGCAGGTCGCCGTTGAGCACGACGACGGGGCCTTGCGTGATGCCGCAGGCCTCGAGCGCGACCTTGACGGCATGGCCGGTGCCCAGGCGCTCGGTCTGCTCGACGCACTCGACCTTGGTGGCGCTGTTGGCGTAGGCGCCATCGATGAGGGCGCGCATCTCGTCGGCGTGGCTGCCGATGACGACCACGACGCGGCTGCAGCCGGCCTTGATGGTGGCGTCGACGATCCACTGAACCATGGGCTTGCCCAGGATCTTGTGCGAAACCTTGCAGTGGTTCGACTTCATGCGGGTGCCCTCGCCGGCGGCGAGGATAATTGCGGTTGCGTCCATGTGATCTCCTGTTACGTTATTAGAGACGTGTGTTTGGAAACGATACACGGCGCAATATGATACCGCAGGCATATGACGAGCGCGTAACGATTGACGCATTGCCGCCGATGTCGGTGTCGTTGACGCGGTGTTTGCGCTGGTTGTGTATGGTGGCGGCGCTGCGGCGTTGACGTTTGAGCGAGGGGATGGGGTGCCCGTGGATATCATGCGAGAGGAATCGGGCAACGAGCCCGTCGCGGCATTCTCGATGTCGCATCCGGCTGTGCCGGCACTCTATATAGTGCTGACGCTGGGGCTCACTATGTTCTCGATGCAGCCGGTGCTGATTGCGCTGTCACTTGCGGGCGGGCTGGCGTATGGATTTGCGATGCGTGGGGCTGCCCGCACGCTGGGCGCACTCCGCTGGCAGCTGCCGGTGATTTTGATTATCGCGCTGCTTAATCCGCTGTTTAGCGCCTCGGGTTCGACGGAGCTGTTCCGTATTGGCATGCGCGCGGTATATCTGGAGAGCATGGTATACGGCCTGTGCATGGGCGGGCTGTTTGTGGCGAGCGTGTTGTGGTTTGAGGCGGCGGCATCGATGCTCGAATACGACAGGGTACTCGCGCTGCTGGGCAATGCCGCGCCGGTGATTGCGCTCATGATCTCGATGTGCATGAGGCTTATCCCGCAGTTTTTGCGCCGCGGTCGTACGGTGCTGGCGGTGCAGGATGCGATTGATGTGCCGGGCCGCGCGCCGGCCGACCCCGTACGCTCGCGCCTGCGGGCGTCGAGCGTGTTGATGGGCTGGGGCATGGAAGATTCGCTGGAGCGCGCGGACGCGATGCGCTCGCGCGGGTGGGGTGCCGCGACGCGTCGTACGACGTATGCGCGGTATCGGCTGGGGCGCAGCGACGTTGCCGCGCTGGTTGGGCTTGCGCTGTTTGGTGCCGCCGCGGTGGCGGTGGCATGGACCGCGACAACGCAGTATTCGTTTTATCCGCAGCTCTCGGTGCCGGCGCCGTGGCTGGGCTATATTGTGTACGCGGCTTGGATGGTGTTGCCCTGCGTGCTGCACGCGATTGACGAGAAGAGGTTTGGCTGATGACCCGGTTGGATAACTGCTCGGTAACGGGCGGGGCGTGCGGCCCCGATGTGCCTGCGATTGAGGTGCGGGGCCTGAGCTTTGCCTACCCCGGGGCTGAGGCGCCGGTACTCGATGGACTCGACTGGTCTGTTCCCCAAGGTGCGTTTGCACTGCTGGTGGGTGGTACCGGGTCGGGTAAGTCGACGCTGCTCTCGCTGCTCAAGCCCGAGATTTCGCCGACGGGCGAATGCGCTGGCGAGCTGCGCGTGCTGGGCGAGAGTGTCGCCGACATGGATGTTCGGACGTCCGCGGAGCGCGTGGGCTATGTGTTTCAGGACTCCGAGAACCAGATTGTGTGCGAGACCGTGTGGCACGAGATGGCCTTTGGCCTGGAAAACTTGGGCATGTCGCGCGACGAGATGCGCCGTCGCGTGGCCGAGACCAGCTATTTCTTTGGGCTGGAGGATTGGCTCCACCGCGATACCGACACGCTTTCGGGGGGACGCAAGCAGCTGCTGTCCTTGGCGGCCGTGCTGGCGTTGCGCCCGCGCGTGCTGCTGCTCGACGAGCCTACGTCCCAACTGGACCCCGTTGCCGAGAAGAATTTTCTGCACGCGCTGCTTCGTGTGAATCGCGAGCTGGGCTGCACGGTTGTTGTGGCTACGCATCAACCGCGGCCGATGCTCGAGTATGCGACGTGTGCGTACCGGATTAAGGGCGGTCGCGTGCGCGAGGTGGCAGATATGGCTTCTTTGGGACGCCGAGAATCGCTGTTTTCCGATGACATGTTGGGGTGGGGTGCCATCCGATGTGCAAAAAACGGAGTATTCAGCAGGCGTGAGGACAATTTGGACTCTCTGGAGCCGCCCGGGGACGTATCAAGCGCGAAAAAAAGTTCGGAATTGGACAAATCGTCCGAATTTGTGGCGCAAACGTCGCTCGAGAACGGCTCGGAAGCCTTCCCGCGCACGGATGGAAGCAGAATACTCCAAAAAATGCACGGCGGGTCGGCTACCACCCTGTCGGAGGGCTGGTTTCGCTACGATCGCGCGGGCGGTTGGGTGCTGCGCGGGATCGACGTGGCGTTTTCGGCCGGTGCGGTGCATGCGATCGTGGGCGGCAACGGATGCGGTAAGTCGACGATGCTCTCGGTGCTGGCGAAGACCGCCAAGCTGCAGCGTGGCCGCATGGTGCGTGGGACGGCTTCGGCGGCGCTGCTGCCACAGAATCCCAAGGCCCTGCTGGTCGCCGAGACGGTTCGCGATGAGCTGATGGAATGGGCCTCGACCTGCGGATATGACGAGAACTTGGCGCGGGAGCGTGCGGCGCAACTGGGATTGGACGGCCTGGAGACGCGCCACCCCTACGACCTCTCGGGCGGACAGCGCCAGCTGCTCGCGCTGGCAAAGCTGCTGCTGATTGGCCCCGAGCTGCTGCTGCTTGACGAGCCCACGAAGGGCTTGGACCTGGAGAGCCGCCGCATCATCGCCCGCGCCCTGCGTGACCATGCGAAGGCTGGCGGCACCGTCATCATGGCTACGCACGATTTGGACTTTGCTGAGCAGGTCGCCGACGACATCGTCATGATGT
Source organism: Collinsella sp. AM38-1BH (assembly GCF_003467545.1). Taxonomy (NCBI): domain Bacteria; kingdom Bacillati; phylum Actinomycetota; class Coriobacteriia; order Coriobacteriales; family Coriobacteriaceae; genus Collinsella; species Collinsella sp. AM38-1BH. The sequence goes on from NZ_QSHC01000012.1 coordinate 53,485, forward strand.
TCGATGGCGAGATTGCCTGCATGGAGCCCCAGGCCGACTTCTTTGCCGACAACGTGTTCTATAGGGCGTGATGGGATGACGGACTGTCGTTTCTCGCGCTTGCTTGCAAAACTGGAGATACCGCTGCTGCTGGCGGTGCCAGCCGTGATGGCTGCAACGTTGCTGGCGGGCGTTGAGCAGGCGGCGCTTGCCATGCTTGTCGTGGTGGCGCTGGTGCTTGCGCTGTTCTTTGCGGGTTACGAGGCGTCGCGCCCGGGCCTGCGCCAGATTATGCCCACGCTGGTGTTGGCGGCGTTGGCCGCGGCGGGGCGCATCTTGTTTGGCCCCATTCCCGACTTTAAACCGGTGAGCGCCATCGCCATTATCGCGGGGGCGACGCTTGGTCGCCGCAATGGTTTTATGGTTGGCGCGTTGGCAGCGCTGACCAGCAATTTCTTTTTTGGGCAGGGCATGTGGACGCCGTGGCAGATGTATGCCTGGGGTCTGGTGGGCTATATCGGTGGCGCACTGGCGCATGCGGGCGCGTTTGACCGCGCCGATGGAACCGTGCGAATGCCGGCACTGTTGGCGTATGGCTTTGCGTCGGGCTTGCTGTATGGCGTCGTGATCAACGCGTATGACATCATTGGTTTTGTACAGCCGCTTACTTGGGCGGGTGCCGTGGCGCGTCTTGCCACGGCAGTGCCGTTCGATATTACGCACGGCCTTGCGACCTGCGTGTTTTTGGCCGCCTTGTACAAGCCTTGGTGCCGTCGCATTAACCGTGTCGTCGTGAAATACGGGCTGTAGGGCTGGTTGCGCCGGGGCGGGGAATCAATACTGCCGAAGTGCCATTTTAAAACTATGCCGGTTTACGGGGCTAGATTGGCGCGGGCCGACCATACCAGCATTTTTCGAAATAGGGCACACCGTCTACCTGCGGTTTTATTATCTCGGAATTGCATATGGTTGGGGGTTTGCGATTCAGCCCCGTAAACCGGCATAGTTTTGGAATGGCCGGCTGATATGACGGGCATCGTGGCCCTCAGAGAGCCAAATTGATCCATTTTCTTCCGTCCCCAGATGTCCCCAGGGAATCAGTTGACGGCGCTTGCCACGAAACTGGCCCATCTACTACGTTTAGCTTGATAGTCCCGACCATGACCGCGTTTTATGAAAAACCGCAGGCTTTCTACCTGCGGTTTTCTTTTTGCGTTGTTCGCTGTGGTTGAGGGTGGTGGCTTAAACGTAGTAGATGGGCGTGTTTCGTGGCGGATGGGTCACGTGGATACCCCCACGAGGCCCAAAATGATTCGTTTTCCTCCGTCCCCAGGGGATCAGCTGGGGCTAGAGCTCTAGCGCGAGGGTAACGGGGCAGTGGTCGCTGCCAAAGATGTCGCCGCGGATGCCGGTGTCGCGTACGTTGTCGGCGATTGCGTCGCTTACCAGGAAGTAGTCGATGCGCCAGCCGGCGTTGTTCTTGCGGGCATTAAAGCGGTAGCTCCACCAGCTGTAGACGCCCTCGACGTCGGGGTTTGCCGCGCGCCAGGTATCGGTAAACCCGGCGTTGAGCAGCTCGGTGAACTTGCCGCGTTCCTCGTCCGAAAAGCCAGCGTTGCCGCGGTTGGACTTGGGGTTCTTAAGGTCGATCTCCTCATGCGCCACGTTAAAGTCGCCGCAAGTTACGACGGGCTTGCCGGTCTCGCGTTCAAGCGCGCTCAAAAAGCCGCGATAGGCATCGTCCCAGGCCATGCGCACATCGATGCGCGCGAGCTCATTTTGGGCGTTGGGCGTATAGACGTCGACAAACCAGAACTTGTCGAACTCCAACGCGCAGACGCGGCCCTCGGTCGCGGCTTGGGCAACGAGCTCGGCAGCCTCGCCTTCGCCGGCGTAGGGCAGCAGCGCATCGGCGTGCAGCACGCGCAGCGGTTCCTGGCGGCTAAAGACCGCAGTGCCTGAATAGCCTTTACGCTCGGCGTAGCTCCAGGTTTGGCGATAGCCGGGCAGGTCAATATCAACCTGGCCTTCTTGCAGCTTGGTCTCTTGCAGCGCCAGGATATCGACGTCGAGTTCTTGCGCGATCTGGATAAAGCTCGGGTCCTTTTTGAGCACGGCGCGCAGGCCGTTGACGTTCCACGAGGCAAAGGTGTAAGTCTGAGGCATGGTGTCCTTTCGACGGGGTTTGCAGGCTTAAGATTAGCGCAACAGGGGCGGGGTGGGCTCCGCGCGTGCTGACTCAAAGGCCGCATGCCGGGATGTCGCCCGATGCTGCCCGACCAACAAGGACGGAGGACTCATATGACGCAGGCAATATCGGACCCCAAGCAGGCCTCCGCCGCACTGGCGGAGCTGTTCGGTACCCACAAGCGTGTGGTGTTCTTTGGCGGCGCCGGTGTTTCCACGGCGAGCGGCATCCCCGATTTCCGCAGCGTGGACGGCCTGTATCACCAGCAGTTTGCCTACCCGCCCGAGACTATGCTTTCGCATAGCTTTTATGAGGCGCATCCGGCCGAGTTTTTCGACTTCTACCGCACCAAGATGATTGCGCTTGGCGCCAAGCCCAACCGCTGTCACACCAAGCTTGCCGAGCTGGAGCGCGCCGGCAAGCTTGATGCCGTGGTGACGCAAAACATCGACGGCTTGCACCAGATGGCGGGCTCGCAGCGCGTGTTTGAGTTGCACGGATCGGTCCATCGCAACATTTGCCAGTCGTGCGGAGCGGTCTATAGCGCCGAGTGGATTTGCTCGCGCGAGCACGAGGACGCCGCGGGCGTGCCCGTGTGCCCCGCGTGCGGTGGTCGAATCAAGCCCGATGTGGTGCTCTACGAAGAGCCGCTCGACGAGCGTGTGTTGACCGGTGCCGTTGCCGCCATCGCCGCGGCCGATGCCCTCATTGTGGGCGGGACCTCGCTCGTGGTGTATCCGGCGGCAGGCCTTACGCGATACTTTACCGGCGATACGCTGGCCATATGCAACCTTGCTCCCACCGATCAGGATGCAAATGCCGACCTGCTGATTTCTTGCGACATCGCGGCCGCGTTTGCGTTCTAGCCCGTGTGCGCGGATACAATAGAAAGACTGATTGCAAAGCGACCCCGCCGCCTGCGCCCGAGCGCGGCGGCGCGGGCATTTGAGGAGGATGTTCATGGCGAACGATAGCAAGACATGGCGGTGCGGAAAGTACGAGCTCAGCTTTGACCGTCCGCGCATCATGGGCGTCCTCAACGTGACGCCCGATTCGTTTAGCGACGGCGGTGAGCACTTCGACCCGGATGCCGCCATCGAGTACGGCCTGGCGATGCTCGATGCCGGCGCCGACATCATCGACGTGGGCGGCGAGTCCACGCGCCCCGGCTTTACCCCGGTCAACCCCGATGAGGAGGCGCGTCGCGTGCTGCCCGTCGTGCGCGCGCTCGCCAAAGAGGGCGCCATCGTCTCGATCGATACGCGTCATGTGGCGGTTGCCAAGGCGGCCGTGCGCTGCGGCGCCTCGATCGTCAACGATGTGACGGGCTTCACCGACCCCAAGATGGTCGAGTTCGTTAAGACGAGCACCTGCGGCGTCATCGTAATGCATGCCGGCGAGGTCGCCGTACCCGCACGCACGCACGCGACGGTGCAGCTCGATACCTCGGCAGCGGCGTTTGTTGCCGAGAAGGCGCGCGAGGCGGCTGCCGAGGCCGCGCGTGAGGCCGAGAAGCCGGCCCGTCGCCGTCGCGGCAAGTTGCTGGGCGAGCCCAAGGTTGAGGCCAAGCTTCCGGGCGGTGTGGTACAGCCCTCACTGCCGTTTGGCGAGCCGGAGCCCACGTCCGAGCCTGCAAGCGAGCAGGAGACGCCCGCCGCCGAGCGGGCTGCTGCCGCCGAGACCGTCGCGCCCGCACCCGAGGCCGCGCCCGCAGCCACCGAGGCCGAATCGGAGTCCAATGACCGCCTGGCCGCCATGATGCGCCGCAGCGCCCGCCGCGAGGAGGCCTACGTGCCCACCTCTCAGCTCCGCCGCTTTACCCTGCCCGATTCGGCGCCCATCATGCGCCGCGTCATGGGCTTTCTGTCCGACCAGGCCCGCACACTCATCCATGCCGGCGTGTCGCGCGACCGCATCTGCATCGATCCTGGCCCGGGCTTTGGTAAGTCGGCTAACGAGGACATCGTCATCCAGCGCGAGACTGCCAAGATGGCGTCACTGGGCTATCCGCTCATGTGCGCCGTGTCGCGCAAGCGTTTTGTGGGCGCTGTCTCGGGCGTGACCGAGGCCGCCGCGCGCGATGCCGCCACGTTTGGCGTGTGCCTGGGCGCCATCCAGGCCGGTGCCAACATCGTGCGCGTGCACGACGCCGCGGGTTTTGCGCAGTTCCTGAACGGTTACTGGGCCGTCGCCAAGCCGCAGCCGCGCCGTGCGTTTGTGGCCGTGGGCTCCAACCTGGGGCATCGTTGCGACAACATCCGCGCCGCGCGCGACATGATCGCCGAGATTCCGCTCACCTGCGTGTCCAACTCCTCCAAGATCTACGAGAGCGAGCCGGCCTACGAGACGCGCCAGGACGCGTTTGCCAACGCTGTCATCGAGATTAAGACCGAGCTGGCGCCGTTGGTGCTGCTCGACGAGCTCATGAAGATCGAGGTCGAGCTGGGGCGCGACCGCTCCAAAAAGGCCAAGGCCAACGGTCCGCGCACCATCGACCTGGACCTGCTGTGGATGGACGGCGAGACCCACGGCGGCAAAAAGCTGCGCCTGCCGCATCCGCTGATCGGCGAACGCGATTTTGTGCTGGTGCCGCTCGAGGACCTGATGCACGACCCGGCGCGGTTCTTCCGCTACAACGGCGTCGAGGTCAAGGAGCCCGAGGACCGCGTGGGCCATATCGTGGGCGAATTGGGGCGTATGTAGATGATCGAGATGAATGCTGTTGCCGCTGGCACCGAGCTCGACGCGGCGCGCGACGCGGGCCGCGAGGGCATGTCCGCGGGCTGGTGCGCGTGGAGCGCGGGCGATGCATCGCTGATGTTTTCGCTGGTCGTGCGCCCCGATGTGAACATGCATGCCTTCCACGGCCTGCCGTTTGTGGCGGCTATGGGCATGATGGACGCGCTTGTGGGCACGGCTTCGACGCCGGGGTTGGGCCTTGCCGGTAAGGTGGGTATCCAGTGGCCGAGCGATATCGTGTGCGGTGCGCCTGCGTTTGAGACGTCGCTCGCGCGTGTTGCCGTGAACGGCGGTGCCGGTGCTGCGGGCATGTTCGGTGCCGTGACGGTGGATATTGAGCGTTCGGCGCTGAGCGAGCTTGGTGTGGACGTGGCTGACGAAGCGCTGGTCGAGACGCTGGCCGCCGCCGTGCTGGCCCGCGTGGACGCCTGGGCGGTTGTTGCCAACACGCCGCAAGGCGCCGCAGGGCCGCTGGCTCCCGTGCTGGGCGAGTACTTCGACATGGTGCCGCTGCTGGGCCGCCAGGTTGCGGCGGTGTCTCCCAACGGCTTGCCGCTTGCGGTCGGTGTGTTTGCGGGCCTGGACATCTGGGGCCGCGCGACCATCAAGACCGATGCCGGCGAGCAGGAGTTTCCGCCCGAGGCTGTACGAATTCGCGGGCTGTAGCGTCTCGGCTTCGCCAGAGCCTACGCTAACTCCTGCATGCGGCGGTAGATTTCGCAGATGCCTTTGATGGTGAGTTGGCCGTCGACTATGTCGAAGGCGTCGGTCGAATCGGCGACGATGCTGGCGAGACCGCCCGTGGCGATAACGGTGGCATCCTCGCGGCCCAGCTCGCGCTTCATGCGCGCGACCAGGCCCTCAGCCATGGCGGCGGCGCCCGTTACGGCGCCGACCTTGATGCACTCCTCGGTATCGCGGCCGATGGCGTGCTCGGGCGCCTCGAGCGGCACGCTGGCGAGCTTGGCGGCACGGGCGGCAAGCGCGTCCATGGAGATGCGAATGCCCGGCGCGATCGCTCCGCCAATGTAATAACCGTCCTCATCGATGACGTCGATATTGGTCGCGGTGCCAAAGTCCACCACGATCGCCGGCGCGCCATAGAAGGTCTCGGCAGCGACGGCGTTGGCGATGCGGTCGGCACCAACGGCCTGGGGGCGCGCCGCCCGCAGCTTGGTTACGGCGGCCGTCTGCGGCCCGATGACGATGGCGTCCGCGGCAATGCGGTCGGCCACGGCGTGCCACTCGCGCGAGAGCTGCGGCACCACGCCCGCAAAGGCGATCGCGTCGACCGCATCGAGCGAAAGGCCGTACATCTTAAAGAAACCCATCAGGCGCACATGGATCTCGTCGGCGGTATAGGAGCGGTCGGTGGGCATGCGCCACGACTGCACCAGCTCGTCTCCGTCAAACAGGCCCATGGCCGTCTGCGTGTTTCCCATATCGATAGCGAGCAGCATGTCTACTCCCGGTGTCGGCATAAAAGGACGCGCACCATTGTATACGTGCCGTCGACGGCGCTCGGCTGCGATTCGTTTACGGTGATAGGGGCTGAGGGGTTTAAATATGAAGGAATTATGCTCTACGAGATTTTCCTTGCCGTTTACCGAACTCCCGCGTAATATTCTTTCTTGCGCACATGAGGCGCCCAGACATTGCGGGGTGGAGCAGTCTGGTAGCTCGCCGGGCTCATAACCCGGAGGTCGTAGGTTCAAATCCTGCCCCCGCGACCAAGAACTTGCAGCTCGTCGGCCTAGCCGGCGAGCTTTTTTGTTATTCCGGGACTGTGTTTTCGGTCCAATTCTCGGCTTCTTAAACAAAATCTCGATCTGTAACATCTAGACCCGATTTGGGCGGCTAAGTGTTACAGATCGAGATGTTTCGGCAGGACGGTCTTCGTTTGTCTAAATCTGTAACACGAGGGACGGATTTTGCCGAGTTGTTGTTATAGATTGAGATTTTTTAGCAGGCGGGTTTGGTTTGTCTCGATCTGTAACAGTAAGACCCGGTTTTGTCGCGTAACTGTTACAGATTGAGACAAACCGACGGGCCGCCCTGCCCCATCCACCTGCCGCTACCTGCTGTCCGCCGATTTCCGTTGCGCTGTTGTATTCCCATGCCATATCCTCTAGACAACTACGCGGCAACATCGCCGCCGCGCCTACAAGAGAGGAATGTCCATGACCGCACCTGCATCCAAGCTGCTTCAGCCCATTACGGTTGGCCCCCTTGAGCTCAAAAACCGCATTATGTTTCCGCCGCTGACCACCGGCTACGAGGAGCGTGACGGCTCCATTGGCGAGCGCAGCCTGGCTTTTTACGAGCGCTTGGCCCGTGGCGGCGTGAGTTACATCGTCATCGGCGACGTTGCTCCCGTCATGACCGCAAGCCCCACGCCCAAGCTGGCGACCGACGCCCAAATCCCCACGTTTAAGGCCCTGGCCGATGCCGTCCACAAGCACGGCGCCAAGGTCGCGCTGCAGCTGTTCCACCCCGAGTACGACGTGCCCGGTGTCGGCCGCATGGTCATGGGATCCATGGCCGCCGCCAAGGCCGCGCAGGAGGCCAAGGCCGCCGGCGACGAGGAGACCTTTGCCGCCAAGATGGCCGAGTCCAACGAGATCCGCAACCAGGCCTACGCCAAGCTGCACCACGACATGCAGCACTTTGTGAACGAGGCGAGTGTGGAGCAGCTCACCCAGATCAAGGAGGCTATCGCCGCCTCGGCCGCTCGCGCGCAGCAGGCCGGGATCGATGCCATCGAGGTCCACGGCGACCGCCTGGTAGGTTCGCTGTGCTCGGCCATCCTCAACCAGCGCACCGACGAGTACGGCGGCTCGTTCGAGAACCGCGTTCGCTACGCGCTGGAGGTCGTCGCTGCCATTAAGGAAGCCGCGCCGCAGCTGATGGTGGAGTACAAGCTCCCCGTGATCATGGAGAACCCCGACGGCACGCCGCGCGGCAAGGGCGGCCTGCAGCCCGACGAGGCCTGCGAGTTCGCCAAGCTGCTCGAGGGCGCGGGCATCGATATGATCCAGGTCGCACAGGCCAACCACACCGGCAACATGGGCGACACCATTCCGCCCATGGGCGCCATGCCCTACAACTGGACGCTGCCCGTGGCCGAGCGCGTCAAGGCCCTGGTCTCCGTGCCGGTGGCAACCGTCGGCCGTGTTGTTTCGGTCGAGGCCGGCGAGAAGATTCTGGAAGACGGCGCCGCCGACATCATCGCCTATGGCCGCTCGCTCATGTGCGACCCCGACATTGCGCTGAAGGCCGCCACGGGTGAGCCCATCCGCGAGTGCCTCAACTGCAACAAGGGCTGCGTCGACGCGATTCAAAATCGCAAGTACATCTCGTGCGTGCTCAATGCCGAGAACGGCGACGAGGCGACCATCGCCATCAAGCCGGGCGAGGGCGACAAGAAGATCGCCGTGGTGGGCGGCGGTATTGCCGGCCTGGAGGCCGCGCGCGTGGCGGCCAAGCGCGGCTACGATGTGACCGTCTACGAGGCGAGCGATCATCTGGGCGGCCAGATTGTGCTGGCGGCCGCGCCTCCGCGCAAGGACGAGATCATGCGCTCGGTCGAGTATTACGAGAAGATTCTGCCCGGCCTGGGCGTGAAGGTTGAGCTCAACCATGCCGCTAGCCCCGCGGACCTCAACGCCGCCGATGCCGCGATTGTGGCCGTGGGCGCGCACGACGTGGTCATCCCCGTTCCGGGCGCCGACTCGGAGAAGGTCGTCTCGAGCTGGGACGTGCTGGCCGGCAAGGTGGAGCTTACGGGCCGCGCCGCCGTCATTGGCGGTGGCCTGGTGGGCACCGAGACTGCCGAGTACCTGCTGCAGCACGGCTGCCAGGTGGCGATCGTGGAGATGCTCGACAAGATTGCCGCGGGCGAGTCCGAGACCATTCTGCCGCTGATTATGAGCGACTTTGCCGAGCACAACGTGGAGCAGCACGTGAAGACCCGCCTGACCGCCATTACCGACGAGGGCGTTGAGGCCATTTGCACCACCGAGGACGGCGCCGAGGAGCCGGTGAAGATCGCCTGCGATTACGTGGTGATGGCCGTGGGCTCCAAGGCCAACGCGTTTGACCTGGATGGCGTGACGGTGCCCGTGACTTGCGTGGGCGACTGCTCGGGTGAGCGCACCGCCGACATTGCGAGCGCCATTCGCACGGCGTATCACGCGGCCAACGAGCTGTAGTTGAACATCGCGGCCAGGCGGGGCGGTAGCACGGATCCGTCTCGCCCGGCTGTGTCCCGTCGGGTGTTAACCGGTGCGGGGCCTGCAAGCGCAGCAGGTCCCGCCCTTTTTGTTTTGCTCCGGTGGATGGCAATGCGCGGTAATCATGAGGAGTGAGGACGTCTACTGCCTTGCAGATCACTCAAAAATATTGGGGGAGGGGTTAATAATTATATCCTCTATACCAAAGGACATAAAGAGATGCCAATTTTGTTGACAAGCGAATGACGATTAGCTGCGAGTCAGCTACCAGCGTAAATAATCGATAAAGAAATGTCGTAATTTGGTGCCAAATGCCCAGATAACGCCGCGTCTATTTTAATTAACTGCTTTGAGCAAACAGTAAAATGCTACTATCTAACTTGCACGTAAGAAAGCAGATTAACGGTTAAGGCTAAGAAGTGGCAGGTATGTCGGAAGCAACTAGGACTCGCACGCATGCGCCCGAGGTTAGGCAGCGCGCCGTCGAGGTCCTCCAAGAGGGGGTCGGTCATCGTGCCCTCGCCGCGGAGCTCGGCATTCCCCAGGCCACGGCTCGTCAGTGGGCCCGCGCATACGCCGTGGGCGGTGCCGACGCCGTGCTTAACGCGGGTTCGCATCACCGCACGTATTCGTACGACGTCAAGCTCGCCGTGGTAAAGGATCGCCTGGAAAACGGCCCGACGGTTCGCGAGGCCATGATCAAGCACAAGATCCCCAGCGAGTCTTCGGTCAAGGCCTGGTGCCGCCAGTATCGCGAGAGCGGTGAGTCCGCGCTGGCCGATAAGCCGCGCGGTCGCAAGCCGCGCGTTAAAAAGGCGGAATAGCGAATGGGATGGTGCGCCCACAGGGGCGCATTTTTCTTGCCGCCCCTCTGCTCCAAAGCGGACAGACTCGTTACCCCGTACGCCTAAAACTCCCCAGTTGACCGAAAACCCGCCGCCGCTACTCCTCAACTGAGCTATAACGTTAAACAATTGCAGCGTTTTTGCATGGGGGAGTGATGGTATGACGCTACTGTATTTCCTTACCCTGTTTCCGCTGGTACCGGCGCTGGGCATGCTGCTCGCGCGCGGTGACCGCGCCCGCGATGCGGTAGGGCTTGTAGGCTCTGGCATCATTATGGCGGTGACGGTTGTAGTCGCCGTCATGTTTTTTGGCACGGGCCCGCAGAGCTTCGAGGTTGCCCCCGGCACCTCGCATGTGCTCTCGATCATCAGTTCCGTTATCGACGTCATCCTGTGCGCTGTCATCCTGTATAACGCGTACAAATATAGGAACGCGCTCACCACGGTGCTCGGCATAGTCCAGCTGGTGGGCTCGCTCGCCTTTGCAGCCATGACGCTGCCCGCGGCCGAAGCCGTCACGGCAACGCCACTCTACCTGGACTACATGAGCGTGATCATGGTCCTCGCCGTCGGCATCGTTGGCAGTCTAATCTGCTTGTATGCCCTGGGCTACATGAAGGACTTCCAGGCCCATGACGAGCACGAGGCCGCGCTGCGCGGGCAGACCGCGCCCGACCGTCGCCCGCAGTTCCTGGCGCTCATGTTCCTGTTCCTCTCGGCCATGTTCGTCATCGTGACGAGCGACAACCTTGAGTGGCTGTTCTGCGGCTGGGAAATCACCACCGTGTGTTCGTTCCTTATGATTGGCTACACGCGTACGCCCGAGGCCATCAAGAACGCCTTTACCCAAATCATCCTCAACATGCTGGGCGGCATCGCGTTTTTGGCCGGACTTATGTATCTGCACGTTAACGGCATGCCGCTGACCATCTCGGGCATGATCGAGCTTTCCGGCACCGGAACCGCGCAGTCCGCGCTGCTGGTGATGCCGGTCATCCTGTTGTCGCTCGCCGCGCTCACCAAGGCCGCACAGATGCCGTTCCACACTTGGCTGTTGGGTGCCATGGTTGCACCCACTCCCACGAGCGCCCTGCTGCACTCGTCAACCATGGTCAAAGCCGGCGTGTTCCTGATGGTCAAGCTGAGCCCACTCTATGCCATCTACCCCGTGACCGGCTTTATGGTCACGAGTGTGGGTGCCATCACGTTTTTGCTCGCTGCACTCATGGCCATCTCGCAGAGCAACGCCAAACGCGTGCTCGCGTACTCCACCATTTCCAACTTGGGCCTCATCAGTGCCTGCTTGGGTGTCGGCGCGCCCGAGGCCGTATGGGCGGCCATCTTCCTGATCTTGTTCCACACGGTGGCCAAGTCGCTGCTGTTCCTGTGCGTGGGCACGGCCGAGCATCATATCGGCAGCCGCAATATCGAGGACATGGACGGCATGTTCAGCCGCATGCCGCACCTGACGCGTCTGATGATGCTGGGCATTATGGGCATGTTTGTGGCGCCGTTTGGCATGCTCGTGTCCAAGTGGGGCGCCCTGGTGGCGTTTGCGCAGACCGGCAACGTGCTCATGATCATGGTGCTTGCCTTTGGCTCGGCCGCGACGTTTTACTTCTGGGGCAAGTGGCTTGCCAAGCTTTCGGGCGTCGACCCCACGGCTCAAAACGTTGAGGTCAATGTCCATAAGACCGAATGGATGGCCCTCAACACCATCGCCGCGCTGCTGATTCTGTGCTGCGTGGCGTTTCCGGTTATCTCGAGCGGTCTGGTGTCGCCTTACTTGGCCATGGTGTTTGGCCGCGTGCCGTACGTTATTGGCAAGGACGCCATGTATCTGATGGTGGTTATCGTGGCTTTTATCGCCGTGGTGCTGCTGACGTCATTCCGCGTGAGCAACAAACCGCACGTCAACGTGTACCTTTCGGGCGTGGGAACCGACAAATATCGCCATTTCCGCGGCTCGATGGGACACGAGGTGAAGGCCGAAAAGCGCAATTGGTACTCGGAGGACGCCCTTGGCGAGAAGCGTATTGGCCCCGCGGGTAGCGTCGTATGCTGCAGCATTATCTTGTTTGCGCTGCTGTGTTGCGCATGGATTGGGCCCGAGCGGCTTGCCATGAGCGCGCCCTCGGTGCTGCGCGGCAAGTATTTCGAAGGTTCGGGCGTCGTGGGCATCTTTATTGGCACCGTGGCGTTTGCCTTGCTGGCGCCGCTTGCGGGCGGCTTGATCGACGGCATCGACCGCAAACTTTCGGCTCGCATGCAGGGCCGCGTGGGCCCGCGCCTGCTGCAGCCCTTCTACGACGTTGCCAAGCTGCTGCGCAAGGCCCCTGCCAGCGTAAACACCATGGACGATACCTATATGGCGTGCGCGCTCATCTTTACCGTCGTGGGCGGCGGCATCTTTGTGTCGGGCTCCAACACGCTGCTGTGCGCTTTTATGGTTACGCTCGCCGCGATCTTTGTGGTGCTGGCGTCCGCCTCGACGCAAAGCCCGTTTGCCCAGGTCGGTGCCGACCGCGAGTTGCTGCAGGTCATGAGCTACGAGCCCGCCGTTCTGCTGATGAGCGTGGGCCTGTACCTTGCCACCGATAGCTTTGATTCCATCGCCGTGACCGGACAGTCGGCGCCCATCATCGTGTACAGCGCGCCCATTTTCTTGGCGCTGCTTGCGGTGCTCACCATCAAGCTACGCAAGTCGCCGTTCGACCTTTCGTACTCGCATCACGCGCATCAGGAGATTGTCCAGGGCGTCGCCACCGAGATGAGCGGCGGCACGCTGGCCAAGATGACCCTTATGCACTGGTGTGAGACCGTGCTGTTTTTGATGTGGGTGGGCATGTTCTTTGTTTGGGACAACCCGGTGAGCTGGGTCGTAGCCCTGGTCGTGATGGCCGCGACGTATTTTGTCGAGGTGCTGATCGACAACACCTTCGCACGCAGCACCTGGCGCAGCTGCTTTAAGCTCGGCTGGGGCGTGGCGCTGGTGTTTGGCCTGCTCAACCTTATGCCCATCCTCGTCGACGTGTTTATTTAGGAGGCGGCATCCATGGATCATAAAATGTCGCGCTCGCCGTGGGTTATTCATTACGACGGCTCGAGCTGCAACGGATGCGATATCGAGGTGCTGGCCTCGCTCACGCCGCTGTTCGATGCGGAGCGCTTTGGCGTGGTCAACACCGGCAACCCCAAGCATGCGGATATCTTTTTGGTGACGGGGTCGGTCAATGCCCAGAACCTGCCCGTCGTGCGTCAGATTTACAACCAGATGCTCGAGCCCAAGTGCGTGGTGGCCTGCGGTATCTGCGCATGCTCGGGCGGCGTATTCCGCGATGCCTACAACGTGATCGGCGGCGTGGACCGCGCGATTCCCGTGGACGTGTACGCGCCCGGGTGCGCCATTCGCCCCGAGACGGTGATCGATGCCATCGTGGAGGCGTGCGGCATCCTGGACCAGAAGGAGACCGTGTTGCGCGCCGGTGGCGATCCGCTCACCGTGGGCGGTGCCGCTACCTGGGACGGTGGCGTTGAGCTGGGCGAGGACGGGTTTGTGGCTGCGGGGGCCGGGACTGACGGTGCCGGTGACGCGCCTGCCGGGAAGCCTGCTGCGCCCGCCGCTGGCGACGCACCTGTTGAGACGCCCGCCGCTGCAAAGGAGGCCGAGTAATGCAAAAGGCTATCTATACCACCGTCGGGATCGACAAGCTCCTGTCGCATGTCCAGGCGCTCAAGGGCGTCGGCGCGCGCTTTGTGCAAATGCATGCCGAGCGCAACGTCGACGACGGCTCGTATCGCTTGGTCTATACGTTTATCAACGTCCGTGCTGCTCAGGAGCATATTGCGCAGGACGGCAGCTATGCGATCGAGAACCTGGTGGTCGAGGGCATCGACCAGTACCAGGAGATTCCGTCCATCAGCTCGTATTACCCCGCGGTGTTCCCGTTTGAAAATGAGGCCCACGACCTGTTTGGTCTTGCCATCACCGACATGCAGATCGACTTTAAGGGCTTTTTCTACCAGGTCTCGACTGCCGAACCCATGAGCGTCATCACGCCCGAGGTGAAGGCTGCGCGCGAGAAGGCCATGAAAGTCCGCGCGGCCGCCGAGGCCAAGGCGCGCAAGGCCGCGGCCGAGAAGGCCGCCGCGGCTGCGGCTGCTGCGGGGGAGGGTGCCGCGGGTGCCGGCGATGCTGCGGGCACTGCCGCTGCTCAGCCCGCTGCTGCTGCCGGCTCCGATGCCCAGCATGACGATGCCGCTGCGAAGGCCGCGCTCAAGGCCGCCGAGATGGAGGCAAAGCTCGCCGCCATGGATCCCGAGAAAGCGGCCAAGGTCCGTGCGGCGCTTGCCGCCAAGGCCGCCCGCGACAAGCAGAAAAAGGAGGCGTAAGGTCCATGGCTCATCGCTCCGTAATTCCGTTTGGCCCGCAGCACCCGGTGCTGCCCGAGCCGCTTCATCTGGACCTGGTGATCGAGGACGACCGCGTCATCGAGGCAATTCCGCAGATCGGCTTTGTGCACCGCGGACTCGAGAAGCTCACCGAAAAGCGCGACATGCACCAGTTTGGCTACATCGCCGAGCGCATCTGCGGCATTTGCGCCGTGGGCCACAGCTACGGCTATGCCAGCGCCTGCGAGCGCATGCTCGACATCGAGGTGCCCGGCCGCGTGCAGTATATCCGCACTATTTTGCACGAGCTTTCGCGCATCCACTCGCACCTGCTGTGGCTGGGCCTGCTCGCCGATGCCTTTGGCTTCGAGGCGCTGTTCTATCGGTCGTGGACCCTGCGCGAGCAGATTCTCAAGATCTTCGAGAGCACGTGCGGTGGCCGCGTGATCCTTTCGATTAACGAGATCGGCGGCCTAAAGCACGACATTGAGGACTCCGAGCTGGCTGGCATTGTCCAGACGCTCGATGCCATGCGTCCCGACTACGAGGCCCTGGTGCATACGTTTTTGGACGACGTCAGCTGTGGCGAGCGCCTGCATGGCGTGGGCGTGATCAGCAAGAAGGACGCGCTGGATCTGTCGATGGTCGGCCCGTTTGGGCGCGCCTCGGGCGTGGACTACGACGTGCGCATGTTTAGCGACGGTGCCTATGCGGACCTGGCTGCGTTTGAGCCGGTTGTCGCCACCGATGGCGATTGCTATGCCCGCTGCCAGGTGCGCTGTGCCGAGGTCACGCAGGCCATGGACATCATTAAGGAGCTTGTGGGCAAGATTCCGCACGACGGGATCGGCGGGCGCACCAAGCTTACGCCGGCCGACGGCGCACGCGGCGAGGTTGTGATTGAGCAGCCGCGCGGCGAGGCGTATTACTATGTGCGCGGTAACGGCACCAAGAACCTGGACCGCTTCCGCGTGCGCACGCCGACGTCGCAGAACCTGGCGGGTCTGACACATGCGCTGCAGGGCGTGCTCCTTGCCAACGTGCCCATGATTATCCTGACCATCGACCCCTGCATTAGCTGCACGGAAAGGTAGGCGCGGCATGAGTTTGCTGACATTTGCCAAGACGGCCTTGGGCTCTATGGTCAAGCAGCCGGTAACGGTGTGCTATCCGCAGGAGAAGCTCGCGGCACCCGAGCGCTTGCGCGGGCATATCGTCAACGACATGGACGCGTGCATCTGCTGCGGCATGTGTGCGCGTCGCTGTCCGGCGGGCGCGCTCGCAGTCGATCGCAAGGGTGGAACGTGGTCGATCGACCCGTATGCCTGCGTGGTGTGCGGTGAGTGCATCGAGAGCTGCCCCAAGCACTGCCTGACTATGGACACCGCCCGCACCCCAGTCGCAGCGGACAAGACTCCCACAGTAGAAACCAAGCCGGAGTAGCGCAGGGGTAGAACTGGAATAGGGGCCGGCGGGGCAAAAATGCCCCGCCGGCCCCGCGCGTGAGCGCGCGGTTGTGCCGCTGCGAACAAAACTATGCCGGATTACGGGACTGGATAGCGAACCTCCGACCATATCGAAAACCAAGATAATAAAACCGCAGGTAGACTGCTTGCTGTTTTTCAAAAATAGGGGGTATGGATGAGGGCTCCGACTTTAGCCCCGTAAACCGGCATAGTTTTGAAATGGCACCATATCAGTAACAGCCTTTGATCTCCCGTGGACAGAGGGAAACGGATCATTTTTGCCTTGCGAGGGCTGCCGCGTGACCCGTCTGCCACGAAATGGGCCCATCTACTATGTTTAGGCGGCAGCCCTCGACCACGGCAAGTAATGTGAAATGAAAACCGCAGGTAGAACGCCTGCGATTTTTCATGAAACGCGGCTATGGTCAGGGGTATCGGGTCAAACGTAGTAGATGGGCCCATTTCGTGGCGGGGGCCGTCAGCCGCTCTCCGCGGGCGGAAGAAAGCAGATCATTTTGGTCTCGCAAGGCTTGCGGAGGCACTCGCGCAGGGCCGCCCGAACAAAACTATGCCGGTTTACTACGATGAACTCGACATTCCCGACCATGACTGCATTTTTCTAAATATCGCAAGCGTTCTACCTGCGGTTTTGGAAGCGTGCAATTTGCCGTGGTCGAAGGTGGGCGATTCATCGTAGTAAACCGGCATAGTTTTGAAATGGCATTAAATCGATAGCAGCCATTTTGCTATGCCGGGGTGGTCGGTTGTTGGGCAATTACCCTCGCAGGTAGGCGATGGCGATCTGCGTGCGGTTGCGTAGGCCCATTTTGGCAAGGATCGAGCTGATGTGGTTGCGTACGGTGCCTTCGCCCATGTAAGCGGCGGCGGCAATCTCCTTGTTATCGAGGCCGCGGGCGATGAGCTCGGCGACTTCGAACTCACGGTCGGTCAGGCTGGCAAAGGCGGCGGGTCGGCGAGGCGTGCTGGCATCGGCGCCTGTCCCGTCAAAATCGATGTCCTCGATCGCCTTGCCCTCGAGCACGCGTTTACCGTCCATGACCTGCGCCAACGCCGGTGGAATGGCGGAGACATCGGTTTTGATCAGATAGCCGCGGGCGCCCAGTTTAAGCGCCGACACAATGTACTCGTCATCCGAGAATGTCGTCAGAAACACCACGCGCGCCGCAGGGTCGCGCTCAAGGATCTCGCGTGCCGCCGAAAGTCCGTCGCGCCCCGGCATCTGAATGTCGAGCAGCGCGATGTCGGGCGTGTGCTCAGCGTAGAGCGCGACCGCGTCGTCGCCATTGGCGCCGGTACCCACCACCTCGATCTGCGGCTGGGCGCCTAGGATAATCTTGAGTGAATCGACTACCAAGTGGTCGTCATCGACAACTATGAGCCTCATCGGTCCTCATCTCCTTGCTGTTTGGGAACGGTGGCAAACACGCGCCAGCCGCCGGCGCCGGCGCGCGGACCGGCGGTGAAGGTGCCGCCAAGCGCCTCGATGCGCTCGCGCATGGAGGCGAGCCCCATGCCCTCCGCGGCGCCACGGCCGATTGCTTGGACCCCGCCCACGCCATCGTCGGTAACGATGAGCTGGTAAAACGACGGATGCTCCATGCATCGTGCGGTGACGGTCTGGGCGCAAGCGTGGCGCATGGTGTTGGAGAGCGCCTCGCGCAGGACCGCCGCAAAGCAGTTGGCGACGTTGGCGGGCGCATGCTCGGCCAAAACTTCAAGCTCAATCTGTGGGCCGCTGTCCGAGCGTACGCCTTCAACGATGCGCTCGAGCTGCACGGAGAGGTTGGTTGCATTGTCGTTGAGCGCGTGGACGCTGGCGCGCACGAGCTGGAGCGCCTCGTCAACCGTGCGTTTGACATCGGCGAAATCGGCGGCGACGCCGGGCTCGTTGGCGTGGACCACGCGCAAGGCTTCGGTTTGGAGCGAAGCGCGCGTGAGCTGGTGGCCCACGTTATCGTGGATCTCGCGCGCGATGCGGGCGCGTTCGGCGAGCGTTGCGAGCTCGACTTCGTAGTCCTGGCGGTCGGCGAGGTCGCGGTTGCGTGCCTCGAGTACCAGGGCGCGTTCTTGCAGCTTGTCGCGGGTGCGACGCATGCGATCCTGTTCGCGCTCCAGCTGCGCGGTGCGCAGCGACAGCAACGTGGCAGCGATCGAAAGGATGGCGGTTAGCAACAGCGTTCGGGTGGTGAGCACGCCGCCACGAAGGTCCGCGACAAGCGCGCAGACAAACACGGCGCCAATCGCCAGCGCGGGCCAGATGCGTTCACGGCGCACGCGTCGCGCGATGTCATAGAAGGCAAGGGGTGCGAACGGCATAAATGGCGGCACGAAGACGGCAGCGATGATGTAAGCGTAGCTCGCGGCCTCGCTCGCGCGATGGGCGTGTTCTTCTCGTGCGACTTCCGACGCCGAGGTGGCCATAACGCCAAGGCAAAACGCCACAACCAGACGAGCGTCCACGGCAAGACCCATGGCGGCCGCAATACAGCACGCCAGCACAATCGATTTGTCGAAAAGCCTGTTCATACGGGTATTGTACGCGATGCTGCGCGCGGGGGAGGCGCCGCCCGGGGCAACCGTGACATTCCTCCCGCGCGGCAAAGCGGCGTCGATCGCTCGCGCGAGCGGGGGTTTCGCCTCTGCCCCCTCGCACTCGTGACAAAGCTCACTGGTGCGCGCCGTCCTCTCCTGCGATGATGCAATCGTACCGGGCCACGACCAACAGAAGGGCCGCCTCATGACAGATATCGTCCACGTCGAAAACCTCGTCAAGCGCTACGACGATCTTATCGCGCTCGACCACTTTAACCTGAGTATTGCCCCTGGCGAGATCTTTGGCCTGCTGGGCCCCAACGGCTCGGGCAAGACCACGTCCATCAACTGCATCCTGCAGCTGCTCGCTTACGACAAGGGCACCATCGAGCTGTTCGGCGAGCCCATGACGCCCACCCGCTACGACCTTAAGCGTCGCGTCGGCGTGGTGCCACAGCAGGTGGCGGTGTTTGACGAGCTCACCGTGCGCGAAAACATCGACTATTTCTGCAGCCTCTACGTCAACGACCGCAAGCGCCGCCGCGCGCTGGTGGACGAGGCGATCGACTTTGTCGGCTTGGGCGACTTTACCAAGTTTCGCCCCGGAAAGCTCTCGGGCGGCTTGGCACGCCGTCTCAACATTGCCTGCGGCATCGCGCACAAGCCCGAGCTCATCTTCTTTGACGAGCCCACAGTGGCAGTCGATCCGCAGAGCCGCAACGCCATTCTGGAGGGCATCTGCCGCCTGCGCGACGAGGGCGCCACGGTGGTGTATACCAGCCATTACATGGAGGAGGTCGAGCAGATCTGCAGCCGCATCATGATCATGGACGGCGGCCGCGTGCTGGCGCAGGGCACCAACGACGAGCTCAAGCGCATGATTCAGATGGGCGAGCGCGTGACCGTCGAGGTCGGCGCCGTCGAGCCCGCCACGGTCGAGCGGCTGCGCGCTCTGGAGCACGTGCTTTCGGTTGAGCTGTCCGGCGGCGAGCTCATCTGCACCTGCGAGGCGAGCCCACATAATCTGGTCGACATCCTTGACACGCTGCGCGCCGCCGACGTGGCACTCGGTCGCGTGTGGAGCGAGCCGCCGACCCTCAACGACGTGTTCCTCGAGATCACCGGCCGCGAGCTACGCGACTAGGGGGCAGCCATGATCAACACCATCATTATCACGGTCAAGACGCTGCTGCGCCGGCCGAGCACATGGGTCTGGGGCGCGCTCTTTCCCATTGCGCTTTCCACGATGTTCATGTTTATGTTTGCGAACCTCAGCTCCGACGGCAAGGTCGATCCGGTGCCGGTAGCCGTTGTCGCCGACGAGGCCTGGGACGCTTCGACCTTTAAGGACGTGGCGACGTCGCTTGCCAAGGAGGGCGACGACCAGCTGCTTAAGATCCACGAGTGCGACGACGCGGCCGAGGCGAACCATGCGCTCAAGTCCGGCGAGGTTGCGGGCGTCTACACGGTCGACGACGCGGGCGCGCCCAAGCTTACGTTGCTTTCGAGCTACGATAGCTCGCGCGCCAGTACGGTGCTCACCGACCGCAGCATCCTGGAGACGGTGGCGAGCTCGTATACGCAAAATGCCGAGCTCATGCGCCAGATTGCCCAGGACAACCCGGCGGCGCTCGCCGACCCGGAGGCGGTTGCGCGCGCCCTGTCGCTTAAGGGCGGCACTCGCCGCGTGAGCCTTACGCGCACCACGCCCGACGGTACGACCATCTACTATTACGCGCTCTTTGGCCTGGTCGCGATGATGTCTTCCGAGTTTGCGGCCCTGGCCGTCGTCGATCTGCAGCCCAATCTGTCCGGCCTCGGCGCGCGCCGCTGCGTGGGCGGCGTCTCCAAGACGGCGTCGCTGGCCGGCATTTTTGTCGGCTCGTGGCTGGTCTCATTTGCCTCGATGGCGATCGCGATCGGCTACGTGCGCCTGGTGGTCGGCATCGACTTTGGCGGGCGCGAGGGGCTGTGCCTGGCGGGCGGCACCGCATCTGCGCTTGCTGCCACGGGCCTGGGGCTTTTTGTGGGGACGCTTCCCGTTAAGGGCGGCAAGGCGTCCAAATCGGGTATCCTCACGGGCTTTGCCACCACGTGCGCCCTGTTCGCCGGACTCTACGGCGAGCCGGCGATGGCGCTTGCCGACGATGTTGCCCGCGCCTGTCCGGCCGAGTGCTGGCTCAACCCCGTCAAGCTCATCTGCGATATGTTCAACCGCCTGTATTTCTTTGAGGATCTGGGTCCCTTTGTCGTTCGCGCCGGCGCGCTCGTCCTGATGGCCCTGGTGTTTGTCGCCGCCGCTACGCTGATCTTTGGAAGGAGCCGCTATGAGCACCTTTAAGACCGCGCTTCGCATGGCGCTGGCGCACCCGTTCAACCTGCTCATCTATACGGTGTTCATCTCGCTCATGGGCGTATTCATCGCGGCTTCGGTGAGCTGGAACTCGTCGCAGCTTACCGAGTACAAGCCCTACGACACCAACGTGATCGTGGTCGACCGCGACAATAGCGACCTTTCGCGGGCACTTACCAAGCACCTGGGCTCACGCTTTGACCTGGTCACGGGCGTCGGCGACGACACGTACGACCTTGCGGATGCGCTCGCCAAGAGCAACAGCGCCAAGGGCAGCGCCGATTGCGTGTTCTTTATCCCGGAGGGGTTTGAGGACGATCTTGTTGCAGCCGCCCGCGCGGGGGAGGCCCTGCCCAAACTCGACGTGACGTACGGCTCCGGCACCATGGCGGCAGCGCTTTCGTCTGCCGAGGCCTCGCGGTGGATCTCGCTCGCGGGCGCTGCGGCCGCACTAGAGCCCGCTGCCTCCAACGGCGACGTCGCAAGGGCCGCCGAGCACGCGGCCGCAAAGCGCGCGGAGGTCCAGATCGAGCAGGTCAAGGTCGACTCGACTGCTGCTACCACGCTCGAGTCGTACTTCAACTTTGGCGCGTACGCGATCATCTCGTCGGTCATCGTGTCGGTGGGACTGGTGTTCTCGGGCATGAACGAGCCCGAGCGCGTGCGCCGCATGGATGCCAGCCCGGTCTCTGAGCGCCAGCGTTCGCTCGCTGTGTTCGCGGCCGCCGCCGTGCTCACCGTCTGCATCTGGCTCGTGTCGAGCATGATGGGCGTCGTGGGCTTTGCCAGCGCGGTTGCCGAGGTCGGCGTGGGTCGCGTGTGCCTGGCGCTGGCGGCAACGTTTGCCCTGGCGTGCACGCCGCTGGCTGTTGGCTTTACGCTGTCGAGCCTGGGCGCGCGCGAGGAGCTGCTCAACGGTGTGGGCAACCTGCTCGGCATGCTCATGACGTTTTTGGGCGGCGCCTGGATGCCGCTGTCGCTCATGGGCTCGGCCGTGCAGACGGTGGCGCACTTTGTGCCGACGTATTGGGTGAACGACGCGATCGGCAAGGCGCTCGCCGCGGACCTGACGTCCACCGTGCTGGGCGACATCGCCTGCGATCTGGGCGTCACGGTGCTCTTCGCCGCCGCCATCGCCGCCGTAGGCCTGGCCCTCGCCCACAACAAATCCCACGCCTAGCCACCTAGTCATTGGGGACGTTCTTAAATGACCAGTCATTGGGGACAGTCTTTGTCGATTCGCCGGGCCGCTGGTCGGGCTGGCAAGGACTGTCCCAATATGTCGGCACTTGGGGACGTTCCTTTCCTGCCGGCACTCATTGGGGACAGACTTAAATGAGCGATTTCACTCATTTAAGTCTGTCCCCAATGAGTAGGTTGGAAAAAAGCCGTGCACGTCGCTTAAAAATAGTTCGCCCGGGTTTACTATTAGCCTAGAAAAGTAGCAGAAGGCTAACAACGGGGGATAGCATGGCGACAAAGCGTGCCTACGTCCAGGTCAACGGACTCAAGAAACACTACGGCGACGGCGATGCGCGCCTGACGGTACTCGACGGCATCGACACGTCCATCAACCGCGGCGAGATCTGCGTCATGCTGGGGCCCTCGGGCTCGGGCAAGTCGACCTTTCTCAACCTGATCGGCGGCTTGGAGGATGCCGACGGCGGCTCCATCATGGTGGACGGCTGCGATCTCACGGCGCTCAAGCCCGCCGATCTGGGCGAGTACCGACGCCGCGAGCTGGGCTTTGTCTTCCAGTTCTACAACCTGGTGCCCGACCTTACCATCAAGGAAAACATCGAGGTCACGGCGCACCTGTCCAAAAACCCGCTCAATGTCGACGATCTGCTGCGCTCGCTGGGCCTCTACGAGCACCGCAACAAGTTTCCGCGCCAGGTCTCAGGTGGCCAGCAGCAGCGCTGCGCCATCGGCCGTGCGCTCGTCAAAAATCCGGGCCTGCTGCTGTGCGATGAGCCCACGGGCGCGCTCGACTACAAGACATCCAAGGAAATCTTGCGGCTCATGGAGGATGTCAACCGCACCTACGGCTGCACCATCATCATTGTCACCCACAATGCCGCCATCGCGCGCATGGCAAATCGCGTGCTGCGCCTGCGCGACGGCCGCATCGTCGAGGACGAGCTCAACGAGTCACCCGTTGCGGCCGCCGATCTCGATTGGTAGGCGACGCCATGACACCTCTCGCAAAACGTCTCCCGCGCGAGCTGCGCCGCAATATCGGCAAGTACCTGGGCATCTTTTTGCTTATGTGCGGAAGCATCGCCCTTACCTCGGGCTTTTTGCTCGCGGCGCATTCCATCGGCTGCCTCATTGATGACATGCGCGAAGACTACACGATCGAGGACGGCCGCGTGACCACCTCCTTCGAGGCTACCAAAGACCAGCTCAAGGCCGCCGAGGATGCAGCCGGCGACGTCGGCGGCGTTACGTTCTACAAGAACTTCTCTATCGACGCCATCATCAAAAAGGCGGCTGGCGACGACGGCACCAAGCGCACCCTGCGCACCTACGCGCATCGCACCAAGGTTGACATTGCGTCCTACTGCGAAGGCAGGCAGCCCAAGACGGACGATGAGGTGGCAATCGACCGTGTCTTCGCCACCAACAACGACCTCGCCGTGGGCGATAAGGTCGAGCTTGAGGGCCGCACCTACACCATCTGCGGCATCATGACCCAGCCCGATAGCCAGGCGTTGTTCCTCGACAATTCGGACTTTACGGTGAACACCATCACGTACGGCGTGGCCGAGGTCACCGACGCCGGCTTTGCCGCGCTTGAGGACGCCGGCGGCGCGCCTGCCTACACCTACTCCTTTACCTTTACCGATCGCGACCTCCCCACCGCGGATCGCATCGATACGGAGCAGGATATGGTCGAGGCGCTGGCCGATGCCGATGCGCGCGTGGACGATCTGATCGATGCCGATTCCAATCAGGGCATTGGCTATGCGCGCGACGACGTCGACGGCGACTCCATGATGTGGATGACGCTGCTCGACATTATCATCGTGATCATGGCGTTTGTCTTTGTGGTCCTTACCGACGCCACCATCGAGGAGGAGAGCGCCATTATCGGCACGCTGCTCGCCAGCGGCTATCGCCGTCGCGAGATCGTGCTGCATTACCTGGCACTTCCCGCCATCGTGGGCGTGCTCGCGGCACTTTTGGGAACCGCGCTCGGCGTTGCGTTCTTTACCGAGCCCATGCGCGGTCTCTACTACGGCTCGTACAGCCTGCCGCCCTTCCAGGTGTACTGGAGCTGGGAGATCTTCGTGAAGTGTGCCGTGGTCCCCGCCGCTGCGCTCATCCTCATCACGCTGGTGGGCCTGCTTCGCAAGATGGGCAAGACGCCGTTGCAGTTCCTTCGTCACGAGGCGAGCGGCAAATCGGGCACCAAGCGCGGCCTGCAGCTGCCGGAGTGCATGGGCTTTGTCTCGCGCTTCCGCCTGCGCGTCTTCCTGCGCAACCTGGGCAACTTCGCCACGCTCTTCGTGGGCATTGCATTCGCCTCGCTGCTGCTGCTCTTTGGCCTGGCGATTTTGCCCACGATGACGCACTACGCCGACAACCTCGAGACGAGCCTGGTCGCCGAGCATCAGTACACACTCAAGGCGCCGCTGGAGCTCGAGGGCACTACCGAGGAGCGCGAGCAGTGGTCGGCACTCGAGCGCTTGCAGTCGGTTGACGGCGCGCTGCTTTCTGCCGCCCAGGATGCCGATGACGAGCTTGACGGCGCGGCCGATGCGGCGCAGACGGCAGCCGATGCCGCGACCGCATCTCCGTCTGCCGAGAGCCTGACCGCAGCGCAGGATGCGCTTGCCAAGGTCCAGGACAAGAAGGATGCGCTCTACGCGCGCCTTGACGATCTTGCCGATGCCCTCGGCTGCAACCGCGATGAGGCCATCGATCTGATCGACAAGGCCTCTAAGATCGACACTGACAACGACGATATCCACCCGGTCAATACGACCGACAACGGCGCGGGCGCAATCGCGCAGGCCGAGAAATATGCCGTTCACCAGCTGCAGTACGACCGTGGCGACGGCAATGGCGAGGAGACGATTTCTGTCTACGGCATCTCGTCCGATTCGCGCTACTGGAAGGGCCTCAACATCGGCGATGGCCGCGTCGTCTTTGGCGGCGGTCTGCTCGATAAGTTTGGCTGGAGCGAGGGCCAGAAGGTCACGCTCAGCGACAAGTACGAGGGTGAGCATTATTCCTTTGAGTACGCGGGCAAGGACTGTGCCTGGGGCTCCAAGTCGGACATGAACATCTATATGAGTATCGACGACTTTAACGAGCTGTTCGACAACGACGCCGCCTACTTTAACGGCTATGTGAGCGACGAGAAGCTCGACCTCGACGCGCGCTACTTTGCCGGCGACACCACGCCCGACGACATGCGCGCCGTGGGTGACCAGTTCATCGGCATGATGAGCAAAATGATCGGCATGATGGTCGGGCTCGCGGTGTTTATCTTCCTGCTGTTTATGTACCTGCTGACCAAAGCGGTGATCGACCACAGCGCCCGTTCGATCAGCTACATGAAAGTCTTTGGCTATCGCGATAGTGAGATCTCGCATCTGTACATCCGCTCGATCACGCTGTGCGTGGCGGTGTCACTCGTGCTGAGCCTGCCCGTGATCATTGGCTCGCTGACCGCGATTTTCCGCTCGATGCTGCTCGCCTACAACGGCAATATCGAGATCTACGTGCCCGCTTGGTCCATGGCTGCATGCGTCGGCATCGGCTTTGCGACCTACCTGGTCGTGGCGCTGCTACACACGCGCTCCATCAAGCGCGTCAGCCTGGCCGAAGCCCTCAAGGTGCAGGAGTAGTCATCGGGGACAGTCTTTGCCGATTCGCCGGCCGGGCGGCAAGCACTCATTTAAGTCTGTCCCCAATGAGTGGCTGTGCTTGACTTCGACCCTACTTTAACGGGTACCATCCTCTATGTCTGTAACGCCATATAGACCGAGGGGATATAACTATGACCGCAACTGCACCCGCAGCACCCGCTAAGGTGTACTTCACCAACCTGCGCACGCATGCTCGCGAGAGCCAGCTCGACAAGCTCAAGCGCCTCATTCGTCGCGCAGGTATCGAGCAGATCGACTTCGAGAATAAGTTCGTCGCCATCAAGATCCACTTTGGCGAGCGGGGCAACCTGAGCTTTTTGCGCCCCAACTACGCCCGCGCCGTCGCGGACGTGGTGAAGGAGCTGGGCGGCAAGCCCTTCCTCACCGACTGCAACACGCTCTATGTGGGCAGCCGCAAAAACGCGCTCGAGCACATCGACACCGCCTACCAGAACGGCTTTACTCCGTACGCCACGGGCTGCCAGGTCATCATCGCCGACGGCCTCAAGGGTACCGACGAGGCACTCGTCCCGGTCGAGGGCGGCGAATACGTGCACGAGGCCAAGATCGGCCAGGCGCTCATGGACGCCGACATCGTGATCAGCCTCACCCACTTTAAGGGCCATGAGCAGGCCGGCTTTGGCGGCGCCATGAAGAACCTGGGCATGGGAGGCGGCAGCCGTGCCGGCAAGATGGAGCAGCATGCCGCCGGCAAGCCGAGCGTCGATACTACCAACTGCGTAGGTTGCCGTGCCTGCGAGAAGATTTGCGCGCACAGCGCCATCACGTTTGACGGTACGCGTGAGCGCGAGCTTGCCAACGGCAGCACCCGCACGGTTCACGTGGCTACCATCGACCACGATCGCTGCGTGGGCTGCGGACGCTGCATTGCGGCGTGCAACCAGGACTGCATCAAGCCCGACTATGACGCCGCGGCCGACGTACTCAACTACAAGATCGCCGAGTATACGAAGGCCGTTGTCCAGGATCGCCCCAGCTTCCATATCTCGCTCGCCATGGACATCAGCCCCAACTGCGACTGCCATCCCGAGAATGACACGCCCATCGTCAACGACATCGGCATGTTCGCGAGCTTCGACCCGGTCGCCATCGACCAGGCCTGCGCCGATGCCGTCATGGCATCCGAGCCGCTGCCTAACACCGAGCTTACCGACAGCGCGGCCAAGATGGAGCATAACCACGAGCATTTGGAGGGCGAGCAGGCCAAGGATCCCTTCTGCATCACGCATCCCGACACCGACTGGCGCTCCTGCATCGCACACGCCGAGAAGATCGGCCTGGGCACGAGCAAGTATGAGCTCATCGAGGTCAAATAGCGCCTAGCTATTGAACATATCAAGTGCCTTTGTGGCGTAAGTCGAGCAAAAGCCGCCCGCGAGCACAGCGCTCGCGGGCGGCTTTCCGGAAGTATGCGGCAAATTTCGAGACCGCCGAGCGCACGACGTTTTTTGGCAACAAAACCCCTGATAAATTGTTGATAAAACTGCGGTCTGGTCGGCAGTTCCAGATTTTGCCGCATACTTCCGAAAATAGGGGGTCAGATAAAGCCCCGGACGTTGCTTTTTGCCTAAAAAATCTTTCCGAGGAAGTCGTCGACCGTATTCCAGTAGAGCTCGGGGTCAACTTGCGCACTCTTGGCGTGGGTGGCGCCATGGATGGTGAGCTTTTGCTTGACCTTGCTGGCGCACGCGTCGTAGTTTTGGTCGAGCATACTGTACGGCACAAAGGTATCTTGATCGCCATGGATAAAGAGCATGGGGACCGTCGCGTGTTTAAGCTGCTCCACGCTGCTCGCCTTATGAAAGTCGTAGCCCGCGCGCACCCTGCACACCAGGTTCGCCACATCGAGCAAGGGGAAGCTGGGCAGGCCGAACACGTCCTTGAGCTGTAGGGAAAACTCGTCCCAAACACTCGTATAACCACAGTCCTCGATAATGCATTTCACGTTTGCGGGCAGAGATTCCCCCGCGACGTTCATAGCGGTTGCCGCACCCATCGACTCACCAAAGACCAGGATGCGCGCCTCGGGGTCAGCCTGAACGATTTGCTCGATCCATGCGACGATGTCGAGGCGCTCGGGCCAGCCCATGCCGATATAGTCGCCGCCGGAGCGCTCGTGGGCGCGGGCGGCGGGTGCGAGTACGTTCATGCCGCGGTCGTGGAAGCGCTTGACGTATCGGGCCATACCGATGGGCTCGTCGGTGTATCCGTGCAGGCAGATAGCGTAATCGTGCGTGCTCTCCGGGGCGGCAAAATACCAAGCGGCAAGCTCGGTCCCGTCGTCTGCGGTGAGGCTGCTGCTCTTGCGGTTTTCCTTAAACCATGCCCGCGCCTCGGTGTCCTCGGCATCCGGCTGTTCACCTTCTTTGTCGTTCTTGCTATCCTGCATCATCTTCATGGTGTACGGCGCTTGGGGGTTCAGGGCAAAGTCAAACAAAAAGTTGCCGGCAAATCCAAGCAGCGCGACGACGAGCACCAACGCAACAACGCCGGCTATCTTGAGCTTCCGATGGGGGTGTGCGCTTTGAGGCATTTACGGTTCTCCTTATAGATGTTAATACATCAACATTTAAAACAAGCGCATTATGGATGTTCGCCGTTGATGCGTCAACAAGCAAAGAATGGGTAAACAAAGGGACACGTATGGTGCAAATTTCGCACGTACCCAGACGCTTTGATATAGTGTTGAGAACTCTTTACATTGGAGGATGTAACCGGCATGTCCGATTCGAGCGACAGTTCTAAGCCGCGACCCAAGACCGCGGCCGTTCCACACTACACGGTGGGCGAGGAGATCATGAACTCCGTCACCCATGGTGTCGGCTGCCTGCTGGGTATCGCGGGCCTGGTGCTCCTGATCGTATTCGCTGCCCTGCGCGGCGGAGGCCCGGCCCACATGGCCGCGGCGATTGTCTATGGCGTCAGTATCATCCTCGAATACTTGGCCTCCACGCTCTATCACGCGATTCAGCCCGCGCGCGCCAAGCGCGTGTTTCGCATCATCGACCACAGCTGCATCTACCTGCTCATAGCCGGCAGCTATACGCCGTTTTGCCTCATCACGCTCGCAAACGACGGCGGCCCTATGCTGTTCTTTGCCGTGTGGGCCATCGCCATCATCGGCATCGCACTCGAGTGCTTTTTGCGCGAGCGTCAGCCGCACTGGGTAAGCGGCCTGGTCTATCTGCTGATGGGCTGGCTCGTCGTCTTTAAGCTGCCCGAGCTCGTGTCGCTGCTCAACCCCGTGGCACTTGCCCTGCTCGCCGTTGGCGGCGTGTGCTATACCGTGGGCGTGCCGTTCTATATCGCCAAAAACGTGCGCTATCTGCACAGTGTTTTCCACTTGTGGGTGCTCGCCGGCAGCATCTTCCAGTTCATGGCGGTGATCCTCTTCGTAATCTAGCGACCACGCCCACGGCCCCGCTCGCACGGGCAACCGGCGCAATTGCCCTATCCGTCACCTACGCTTACTACCCAACGTCCCGAATCTTGGAGGTTCGAGAAACTCCCGATGGACATAACCATCTCCCTTATTACCACGCTCGTTTTAACGCTTATCAACGGCTACTTCTCCATGTCCGAGATGGCTCTCACCACGGCTAAGCGCGCCGTGTTGGAACACGATGCCGAGGAGGGCGATAAGCGCGCCGAGCGCGCCGTCCAGCTTGCCGCCGATTCCGACCAGCTGCTCGCCACCATTCAGGTCGCCATCACGCTCGTGGGCTTCGCCTCGTCCGCCGTCGCCTCGACGAGCCTGTCCGACCCGCTCGCCACATGGCTCATGAGCTTTGGCATCGCGCCGCTTTCCGCCATCGCGCGCGGCCTGGCGCCGGTCATCATCACCGTCGCGGTCGCCTTTGTGTCCATCGTGATCGGCGAGCTCGTGCCCAAGCGCATCGGCCTTGCTAACGCCGAGGGCGTATCCAAACAGGTCGTGGGACCGCTCTCCGTGTTCCAAAAGATCGCCCGCCCGCTCGTGTGGCTGACCGGTGCCTGCTCCGACGGCCTGGCCCGCATCCTGCGCATCAAGAGCGCCGATGACCGCCAGAACGTCTCGGAGGAAGAAATCAAGTACATGGTCTCGGAGCAGGACGACCTGCTCGACGAGGAAAAGCGCATGATCCACGAGATCTTCGACCTGGGCGACACCGTTGCCCGCGAGGTCATGGTGCCGCGCGTGGACACCACCATGTGCGAGGACGACGAGACGGTCGCCGACGTGTTGTCCACCATGCGCCAGACCGGCTTCAGCCGCATCCCCGTCTATCACGAGGATCCCGACAACGTCGCGGGCATCGCGCACATCAAGGACCTGATCCAGCCCGCGCTCGACGGCAAGGGCGACCAGCCCATCGCTGGCTTTTTGCGCGATGCCACCTTTGTGCCCGACACCAAGGACATCCTGCCGCTGCTGTCCGAGATGCAGACTTCGCACGACCAGATTGTGGTCGTCGTGGACGAGTACGGCGGCACGGCCGGCATCATCACCATCGAGGACATCGTCGAGGAGATCGTCGGCGAGATCGAGGACGAGTTCGATCCCGACAACAAGTACCTCACGCGCCTCTCGCGCCGTGAGTGGCTCGTCGATGGGCGTTTTTCGTGCGATGACGCGATTGAGCTTGGTTGGCCGCTCGAGGAAAGCGATGATTATGAGACCATCGCCGGCTGGATTTTGGAGCTTTGCGACTCGGTGCCCGACATCGGAGAGGTGTTTGAGGTCGCAGGGTACAAGTTCAAGGTACAGTCGATGCGTGGCCAGCGTATCTCGCTCATTCGCGTGATCGCTCCGGCCGAAACCGATAAGAAGGATTCCGAGTCTTCGGCAGAGAAGCCGGCGGCGTCGGGTGCGGGCTCTGTGGATCCGCACGATGGCGACGAGTAGGGCAAGGACGAGTAGGGGAGAGTTATGGCAGGCCTGTTCAACATCCTTAAGGTCACCGTCAGCGAGGACAAGATCTGCGCGCATGTGCTGGTGAACCCCGGCATGCCGCTCATGACCTCGGAGGACATCGAGGCCACGGCGCGCGTGTACTACCTGGTGCCCGCGATTGCCAAGCATCTGTGCCTGGGCGATTCCGGTCGCGAGTTCCAGGACTGCATGGGCCAGACCGAGCTTTGCCACCTGCTGGAGCACGTGACGGTCGAGCTCATGAACGAGACCGGTCTTGCCGGCAGCATCTCGTGCGGTCGCACGCGCGTGAGCGAGCATGACGAGCGTGTCTTTGAGGTCGAGCTTTCGTGTCCCGACGACGCGCTGGCCATTGGCGCGCTGTCGTCGGCGACCTTTATGATGGACTGGGCGTACCTGCACGCCGATCAGCCGGCCCCCGACGTGGAAGGCACGGTCGCGGGTCTGCGCAACCTGGTGCTGGGCATGCGTGCCGAGGCCGAGGGCAAAGATCCGCACGAGGCCGTCGCCGTCGCGAACGGCGAGGACGTGGCCGAGGATGCGTCCGAGGACGACGCTCCTGCCGACGCCGGCGCTGAGCCCGTTGCCGAGGCGCCTGCTGAGCCCGAGTCTGCGGAGCCCCAAGGCGTCCCGAGCTTTGACGACGAGCCGCAGATGCCAATCGATACCGAGGG
Organism: Collinsella sp. AM38-1BH; assembly: GCF_003467545.1. NCBI lineage: Bacteria > Bacillati > Actinomycetota > Coriobacteriia > Coriobacteriales > Coriobacteriaceae > Collinsella > Collinsella sp. AM38-1BH. Next base: position 84,719 of record NZ_QSHC01000012.1, read on the forward strand.
CGCGGTCGTCGAGAACCACGAGGCCTCCGCGGCCGTCTTTGGCGGTGCGGCAACGGCTCCGTCCGGCTCGGCGCACGAGGGCAGCCTGCCGCTCGTCGATGGCGCCGGCGAAGACCCGGCCGCCACGGTGGCCATGCCGGTTGCGCCTCAGGAGTAGGCTCACTCGCTTATCACCATCATGTACCTGCGCCTTTACCGTACGCAGATGAGCGTGACGGCAAGTGTTGCGCTGCGGGTATAATGGACAGCATTCAAACGGTGGGCATCGAGGTGCCCGCAGGAGAGGAATGATCATGGGAAAGACTTTCAGCTTTGTCTCCGGTGCGCTCTTTGGTGCTGCCGCCGGCGCTATCATCGGCGTTGCTCTGGCCCCGCGCTCGGGTGCCGAGACCCGCGCCATGGCCGCCGATATCGCCAACGATGCCTGGGACAACATGCGTGACACCTACGAGCACAGTGCCGAGGAGGCTCGTGCCGCGGTCAACGACTTTGGTCCGATGGTCGACGCCAAGACCGATGACCTGCGCGCCAAGGTCGACCTGGCCCGCGAGCGCATGGACCAGCTTCGCGAGCAGCTCAACGACGCCATCTCGGGCGGCAACGTGACGCCCGCTGCTGACGTCGTGGTCGAGAACGTCGCTGAGGCCGACACCGAGGCCACGGAGCCCTCGACCGAGGCATAATGCGCGCAGGGGATTTTGTCGGCGTCAAGGTTTATCGCAAACCTGCCGAAGACAAGCGCACCAAAAAGGACGGCACGCCGCGCAGCCCTAAAAAGCTCGGCAAGATTCACTTTCCCGTCTTTACCCCGGGCGGCACGCGCGTGGTGGGCTTTATGGTCCGCCAGTCCGATATCGCGGGTATGATCGAGCGTCCCGACCGCTTTGTGGCGCTCGATGCCATCGGCGTCTATGAGGGTGCTGTCGCGGTCGACGACGTCAAGGGCACCTACGATGCCGCCGCGGCCAAGCGCCTCGATATCAACCTGGACGATTGCATCATCTGGGTCGGCATGGACGTGCGCACGGAATCGGGCGATGTCGTGGGCTACTGCTCGGACGTTGAGTTCAAGCCGCGCTCGGGTATTGTGCAGATGTTCTACGTGACCGCCGGTGCCGCTTCGAGCGTGTTGGTGGGCGACACGCAGGTGCCGCCGACGATGCTGCGCGGCTACGAGAACGGCGCGATGATTGTCTCGGACGAGGTCAAGGCGCTCGGGTATTCGGGCGGCGCGGCCGCCAAGGCTGCCGAGGCCAGTGTCGTGGTAGGCGATAAGGTCAAGAAGGGCGCCAAGGTGCTCGATGACAAGGGATCGGTCGCCGTGGACAAGGGCAGTCGTGCACTGGGCAAGCAGCTCGGCAAGACGCGCGGTATGTTCAAGGCCTTTAAGGACGAATATCAAAAGGCGAGCGGGGGCTCGTCAAAAGCTAGTAAATAGCGACGTACCACATGATGGGAGGCAAGCCGGAGACCTGTTGCTCCGGCTTGCTGTGTTTATGGGGGAGGGCACATGCGCCAAAACGGATCCTATTCACACGGGCACTCGGGTGCGCGCCCGACGGCGCGCCGCGACCTGGGGCAGCTGCCCGGCGGTCAGCGCAAGCGCCGCCGTAAGCCCGGCGCGATGTATCTCAACCATAGCCGCGGGTTTAGCGACCGCAGCGCCCGCATCGGCAACAACCGCACGCCCCGTCGCCCGTCTCGCCTGCCCTACGCGCTCATCGCCGTGGGCTGCGCGCTCGTACTGTTTATCGCTGCCGTCGTGGGCTACGTTAACCGCAGCGTGGATGTCGTCCTCAACGGTCAGCAGACCGCGGTGCGCGTTGGCTCTACGTTGCAAAATCTCATCGACGATCAGGAACTGACTGATACCTTCGACGCCGGCGATTTGCTGGCCGTCGACGATAGCGTGCTTACCCGCCATGGCGGCGAAAAGCTGTCGGTAAAGGTGGACGGCAAGCGCGTGAAGCAGAGCAAGTGGAAAAGCCACGAGCTTACGGGCGGCGAGAAGGTGACGGTCAAAGACGGCCGCGACACGTACGAGAAGCACGAGGTCCAGGCAACGGTTATCGAGCCAAAGCTTAAGGTCGAGGGCACGGGTGCCATTGAGTATGTCAAAGCCTGGGGTGTTCAGGGCCGCTCCGAGGTATGGGTCGGCGAGCAGTCGGGCAAGACGCAGGACCGCGGCGAGGTCGTGCCCGCCACCGACTGCGTAGTCGAGTGCGCAAGCGTAGCGCCCAAGGGCAACGAAAAGTACGTGGCCCTGACATTTGACGAGGGTCCGAGTAGTGCGACCAAGCAGATCTTGCAGGTGCTCAAGGAAAAGGGCGTCACGGCGACGTTCTTCCTTTCGGGCGATGCCGCGGAAGCCTCGCCCGCTACTGCCAAAGCGATTGTCGATGCCGGGTGCGAGATCGGCTCCAACAGCTACAGCGATGATTCGCTCAAGGGCGAGGATCGCGAGACGGTGCGCAAGCAGATCACGAAGGGCACCGAGGCGATTAAGTCGGCGACCGGCGTCGAGACGATGTTGCTGCGTGCCCCCTACGCCGCGTTTGACGAGCAAAACTGGATCGATTCGATGGACCTGGTGTCCGCCGTGGTTTCGTGGAATATCGATTCGGGCGACTGGCTGCTCAACGGCGCTGACGAGCAAGTATCGACCGTGCTCGACTCGGTGACGCCGGGCAATATTGTGCTGCTCACCGATAGCGATGAGTGCGCCGAGCAGACGCTCGAGGCGCTGCCGCAGATTATCGATGGCCTTGTCGCCGACGGCTACAAGATCGTGACGCTCAGCGACCTGGTCAAGACGGACACGGCATTGAGCAAAAAGCTCACCTCGCTCACCAAGGTTTCCATGCCCAAAAACGCTGTGTTCCCCCAACTTCCCGAGGACGACGACACCACGGACTAGTCATGTAAGAACGTCCCCAATGACTATGTCACGGATACGTCAGTGTTTGGTATGCCTGGTTGATTTTCAATCTCAACGCAACAGCCTGAACGGGCCCCGCGTTTCCGCAGCTAGC